>JASFEP010000292.1:0-5937 GCA_050124775.1 Candidatus Aminicenantota bacterium | reverse complement strand
GATCCCCCTGGCCATAATCATCTCTCTTTGGATCGGTTACAAAGATATTCAGATCCTCGATACCGAACGCATGGAAGCGGTCTTACCCGAGTCATATTCCAAAAAATACGGCCTCCGCCTCTATCTGCCACTGATCGTCGTTATACTTTTGCTGAGCAGTCAGGGATTCACTTCTTCATTCATGCCCGACATCGGTATTCCGGCAATATTTCTTTTGGGATCTCTTGTGGGAATATTCTGTGCACGGCCTTTCAACTTTTTTAAGGTGACCCAGGAAGCCATAAAAGAATCCATGCCTATCCTCTGTATCCTCGCTGGCGTGGGCATGTTTATCCAGATCATGACACTGACAGGCGGGAGGGGATGGACCGTGATGAGCTTCCTCTCACTGCCTCCCGTTCTTCTCTATCTTGGTATCTCCATAAGCATGCCTCTGTTCGGCGCGGTTTCAGCTTATGGATCCGCATCGATTCTGGGTGTTCCTTTTATTCTTGCCCTGATTGACAAAAACGCGATCATCACATCCGCCGCTCTTTCGGCAATTGCAGGCTTGGGTGACCTCATGCCACCTACTGCATTGGCAGGAATTTTTGCCGCGCAGGTCGTAGGAGAAAAAAATTATTTTAAAGTTTTGAGATACTGTCTTGTTCCCGCACTCTTCGAGCTTGCTATGGGAATTGGGGTGCTTCTTTTGGCTCCGCTAATTGAAAAAATTATATGAGATAGATCCATGATAAAGATCCTTTACCATTTGATCGTGCTTTTTTTGACCATCAACTTGGTCTGGTACCTCTTCAGGGAAAAACAATTTTGGGCTCAAGTGAGCACAGCTCTTGTGCTTATTATGTTTCTTCTCCGCCTCTTCCTTATCAAATAACAGGATTGATCATAAAAAATGTCGATACTTATGCCCATAAAAACAAAGATCAAAAAACATCATTTCATCGCCGTCGGCCTCTTCGGGCTGACGGCTATTCTGTGCGGGCTGACAGGTGTCCGATTCAAGAGCATGCATCGAGAAGACACTTTTTACCCGAGTACAGGGCTTTCTAGACAGATTAGGCTCAGCGATTATTTCCCTCAGCTTTCCGATTCTCCTGGAGACACAGATGTGTATTGCTTTAGGGGAAAAGAAAGTGGAGGGAATCTTCTGATCCTCGGGGGAACCCACCCTAATGAGCCAGCAGGCTTCATCGCAACCGTTCTGCTAATTGAAAACATCACTGTCTCCAGAGGAACGGTCTTTATCGTGCCGCAGGCCAACCGCAGCGGTTTCACACATAACGATCCATTCGAGGGAAATCCACAGAAATTTTCTCTGGAGACCTCAGGTGGGCTCAGGTGGTTTCGATTCGGGTCGAGATTGACCAATCCCGTCCACCAATGGCCGGACCCCACGCTTTTCACCAATGCAGCGGGCCAGGCATTGTCCGGAGCAGAGGTCCGCAATCTCAACAGAAGCTATCCGGGTAAGGAAAAGGGGCATCTCACCGAAAAGATCGCTTTTGGGATCATGAATCTCATCACAAAGGAGGACATCGACCTTTCTCTCGACCTCCATGAAGCGGCTCCAGAGTATCCCGTGGTCAATGCCATCGTCTTTCACGAAAACAGTGCAGAGCTGGCGGCCATCGCGAGTATGTCGCTTCAGATGGAAGGATTAGACATACGCATGGAAGCCTCACCGCCCAGTCTCCGCGGCCTCAGTCACCGCGAATGGGGGGATTTTACTGACTCTATGGCCATCCTTCTCGAAACCGCCAATCCTTCACACGGACGACTCAAAGGAAAGCCCACCGAAGCGCTGATCACAAAAGGCAAGGACCCCAACTATGTGAAAGCAGCTCGGCTGGGAATGCTTTTTGTTCCCTACAGCGAAGAGGGCATTCCTATCGATGAACGAGTGGCACGCCACCTTGCCGCCGTCGAGGCCCTTGTTGAGGGATTACAGGAGCTGAACCCGGAGCTTGTCATCGAAATCGAGGACTTTCCGGCGGCACAACTCGTGTCCGAACGAGGAGTCGGATTCTATCTTCATTCCCCAAAATGAAGCTAAGTTAAGTTTTTACCTATATTTAGGATTGACAAACACCCGGCACATAAGATAGTATATTGCATCGTTTATGCGGAAAAAATGGAAATAATAATCGCAAATAACGCAGGATTATGTTACGGAGTTAAAAGAGCTTTGCAGATCGCAAAAGAGACGCTTTCCGAAAAAAAGGGCAAAGTCTATACCCTTGGAGACCTGATCCATAATCCCCAGGTCATAAGCGATCTTGAGAAACAGGGTATCCGGTCTCTGGGGGATCTGGATGATATCCAACAGGGCACTGTGATCATCCGAAGCCACGGAGTCTCTCCGGAAATATATAAAAAAATCGAAGAGAAAAACATCGAGATCGTCGATGCCACATGTCCGATCGTCAAACGGATCCAGAGACTTGTAGAGGCGCTGGCTAAGGAAGAGGAAGAGATCGTTATCGTCGGCAATAAAAATCATCCGGAGAGCAGAGGTCTCATCGGCTACAGCAAGGGGAAGGGACTTATCGTCGAATCAGAAGCACAGGCGAAAAAAATGCCCAGCAAAAAAAAGCGTGCAGTTCTGGTTCAATCCACACAGGATATGGACCTCTTCCAGAAAGTCGTTGTAGCCCTTATCGAAAGAACAGAAGAGCTCAAAGTCTTCAACACAATCTGTCAATCGACGCAAACACGCCAGAAATCCACATCCGAGCTTGCATCTCGCGTGGATACACTTTTCATCATAGGGGGGAAAAATAGTTCGAATACCCACAAACTATACCAAATTTCGAAGAGAGTCCTGCCAAACACTCATTTTATCGAGAATTCCGCGCAGATCACGCCTGAAATGTTAAAGGGAGCCAAAATTATCGGGCTTTCTGGGGGAGCTTCCACACCTCCAGAAGCGATAGAAGAAGCCGCCGTCAGGATCAAATCTAGCTTCGAACAGCAATTACAAAGGGAGAAGATAGTTCAATGTCAGAGTTAACGAAAAACACCAAAAAACAAAATGATATCTCATCCAAAGAGTACGAAGATCTTCTTGATCAGTACCAATTCAGCGCCAAGGAACTGAGCCCGGGAAAGCTTCTGAAGGGAAAGGTGATCAAAGTAACCCCCACACATGTTCTCGTGGACGTCGGTTCAAAATCCGAAGGGATCATTCCTTTAGAAGAGTTCGGAGATACCAAAGACATCAACGCGTTGGAGCCCGGAAGCGAGATCGAGGCGATCCTCGAGAAAAGCAACCTCCGCGAAGGCTACCTTTACCTCTCCAGAAAAAGGGCTATTGCACAGAAAGCCTTGGATAATCTGGAGACCGCTTTTCTTCGCAACAACTGGATCGTAGGCAAGATCACCAGCAAGATCCGCAATGGTTATACAGTGAACGTCGGGATAGAAACATTCCTTCCCGATTCCCATGCGGATGTTCGTCCTGTCAAAGAGCCGGATAAGCTTGTCGGTAACATTTACAAATTCAAGGTCATAAAGTTCGACCGAAAATCAGAGAATGCAGTTCTCTCCAGAAAGCTTCTTCTCCAGGATGAAAAGGAAAAAAGGAAAAAACGCGTCTTCGACCAGTTGAGCCGCGGAAAGAAGATCAAAGGAAAAATAAAATCTCTGACAAATTTTGGCGCCTTCGTGGACCTGGGTGGAATCGAAGGACTCCTTCACATCTCGGATATGTCGTGGGGTAAAATCAATCATCCCTCAGAAATCTTTGAAGAAGGCCAAGATATCGAAGTTGTCATCCTTGATTTCGATGAAAAAGAAGAAAAGATCTCTCTCGGGTATAAACAACTGATCCCCGATCCATGGCAAGATATCGGATCGAAATACTTTACGGGCCAAAAAATCACGGGAAAAGTGATGAGCCTCACTGACTTCGGAGCTTTCATAGAACTGGAGCCAGGAGTCGAGGGCTTGGTTCATGTTTCCGACCTGACCTGGTCCAGAAAAATCGTTCATCCCAAAAAAATTCTTTCACTGGGGGAAGAGGTCACGGTGACCATTTTGGACCTCAATCCAGAGACAAAAAGAATATCGTTAGGACTCAAACAAGTCAGTCCTCACCCTCTTGAGGTCTTCAAACAGGCATATAGTCCAGGATCGAGGATCAAGGGCAAGATCACCAGCATCACTGATTTTGGTGCATTCATGGAAGTGGAAAAGGGAATCGAGGGCCTCATACATATCTCGGACATCAGTTGGGAAAAGATCAAACACCCCTCCGATAAACTCAAAGTCGGAGACGAGATCGACGCCATCATCCTGAATATCGATGTGGAGAAACAGAAGTTATCCCTTGGTATCAAACAATTGGAGGGGGATATATGGGAAGATTTTTTTCAGAGACATAAAGTCGGAGATCTGGTGAATGTCAAGATCGTAAGATTGGCAAGTTTTGGCATTTTTGTGGAGATTACACCCGGGATAGAGGGCGTTGTCTTCCTTTCAGAACTGGATGATAAGAAGATCGAGGACCCCGCAGAGGTATTCTCTCTAGGGGAAGAAAAACTTGCGAAGATCATCAAGCTGGGTCAGAAAGATAAAAAGATATCTTTGAGTTTTAAACAGGCACAGCTCGAATTGCAAAAGATGGAATATCAAAAATATGTCAGAAGCCAAGATGGCAGGCACACCCTCGGTGATATCATGAAGGATCAACTTAAAAGTATCAGCACCCCTAAAAAAACAACGAAAAAAAAGGAGAAAACAAAGGAGGAAACAGATGATAAAAGCTGATTTAATCAACCAAATCGCGAAGGAAATGAATATTTCCAAACAAGAGGCAGAAACAGGTGTCAACCTATTTTTTCAGATGATCAAAGATGCTCTGCAGAGAGGCGAAGAGATCGAGTTGAGAGGATTCGGCAGTTTTCGTTTCCGACAAAGACATGCGCGTTCAGGAAGAAATCCCCGGACGGGTGAACCCGTACAGGTTCCTCCGAAAAAAGTACTGTATTTCAAACCCAGTAAACTTCTTAAGAGCATGATCAATAAATAATGAAATACATCACCGCTCCCTGGAGGGAAGAATACGTCAAGAAGGCATCCAAGATGACAGAATGCATCTTTTGCCAGGCTGTCAACAAGCAAGAGGACAGGAAGACACATATCCTTTACAGGGGTCAGCAAAATTTCATCATCTTGAACAGATATCCCTATACGCCCGGACATTTGATGATCGCCCCCTATCTGCACATTGACTCCATCGAAAAAGCAGGAAAAGATGCCACGAATGAGATGATGGACCTGCTGAAACTCAGTCTCAAAATATTGAGACAGCATTATCGGCCCCAAGGATTCAACACAGGCATGAACATAGGGCGCAGCGCTGGTGCGGGTGTGGCTGATCATTATCACCTTCATGTGATCCCGCGCTGGATTGGAGATTCAAACTTCATGCCCCTCATCGGTAAGACCAAAGTCGTCATCGAAGGATTGGATTCTTCCTACGATAAACTTGTTCATCTTTTCAACGAGGGAGAATAGGGATTCTCTGATAAATTCGGTAGAGCTATCCTTTCAAGAGGTAATTCATGAATTTTGAATTCACAGAGGACCAAAGGCTGCTCCAAGAAATGATCAGAGAGTTTGCGTTCAAAGAGATCAAGCCTCATGTCAAACACATGGAAAAAAAACATATTTTCCCTAGAGAGCTGCTGAAAAAATTGGGAGAGATCGGTGTGCTGGGTATGGCCATTCCACCCGAATACGGAGGCATAAAAACAGATTCCCTCTCTACGGCTTTGGTCATCGAGGAGATCAGCCGTGTTTTTCCCTCACTGGCTGTTATTGTCTCGGTTCACTGTTCCCTTTTTTCCAATTCCATACTCCAATTCGGAAATGAAGACCAGAAGCAGCGCTACCTGCCGAAAGCTGCCAGTGGCGATTTCATAGGCGCGTTCA
>JASFEP010000291.1:0-5941 GCA_050124775.1 Candidatus Aminicenantota bacterium | reverse complement strand
GTTCGCGGCGAACACTCTGATCGTCGACGGATACGATTTTTCGATGGGAGCGCCCGATGACCTTCAGAAATTCAGAGAATTCGCAAACAGAATGGGAGTGGAGGTGTGGTTCAGTGCGTCGCTGAGGGGAGAAGAACCTCTTTTCGATGAGAAGGGAGTGCCCTTAGTCCTCGAGCGGTATATGGATGAGATCGCTGTTTTGATCACCCTCAGCTTTAAAGAGGAATTCATTCGGTTAAGCCTTGCCAAATGCCATGATTGCCTGACTCTAGGCGAGCTGCCTCTTAGACTCGATCCGCAAACTTTACTTATTGCCAGAGATACCTGAATCATCCATTCAACAGCCATTTCCTCGCCAATAAAGCGAGCTTACGGCAGAAAATTCCCAATTTTTTTTATAATTGCCAACCTTTTTGATCCGTTTACGTCTATGTATATGTGAGCAATCCTAAATAATTGAAACATATCCTGAATCACTCATAAAAAATGCTAATGATATCTTTAATAACATCAATATCAAGATGTTATCTTGATATTGCTGAAAATTCCAAATCAATATTGTCAAAAATTTTCATATCTACATTCATCAGCATTTTTTACCTTTCAGGCGAGTCGATCTCACTGCAAAGCCTTCGTTGTAGCCCCCCTCGCGGTAGTTCACTACAGCTTCGGGGGCCACGGCCTCGCCTTTGCAGCGATATCGACGCGTGAATGATTCAGAAGTGCAATGTAATGTGCAGAGTTCGTCATAAAAAATGCCGATGAAAGGAGGGAATGATGGACCTGTTGACGAGAGCGGAAGAATTGATATTGCTGGCCGTGTGGCGGCTTAAGGACAACGCCTACAGCATCCCCATCCATGAGCAGGTGTCTTTTATCACTGGAGAGAAATTATCACTCGGGTCCATTTACATGCCTTTGGACCGGCTGGTGAAAAAGGGATTCCTCGAGTCGTATCTTTCCGAAGCCACTCCGGAGCGTGGGGGTCGGCACAAGCGGATCTACAGGCTTACGCGCGAAGGACTCAAAGCCTTGCAAAGAATCCGGAATGTGCAAGAAAGGATGTGGAACGGAATTCCGAATCTATCCGAAAAGGTATGATATGAGCATTCGGAATAGACATTGCAAGCCGCCAAAATTTGCAGAATTTCTGTTGAGGCGGATCCTTCCCGACGGATCATGGGATACCCCGATCGGTGATTTCGAGGAATTTTACAATTCCTTAGCCCGGGAACGGGGGATTTTGAAAGCAAATCTCTGGTACTGGACTCAAGTGTGTAAGCTGATCCCGACGAAAGTTTTAAATTCATTCTATTGGAGCGTTCAGATGTTTAAAAACTACATGAAGGTGGCCTTTCGAAATATCACACGACATAAAGGATTTTCGTTGATCAACATCACCGGACTTGCTGTAGGGATGGCATGCTGCATCCTTATCTTTCTATGGGTCGCAGACGAACGGAGTTACGATCAGTTCCATGAAAACGGAGAGAACCTCTACATCGTGGCCACGCACATCAAGTATGGAAGCCGCACGGCTACTTCGAGCGGAACCCCATCGGCTTTAGGGCCTGCTCTCAAAAATGAATATCCCGAGGTTATCAACTCTGTCCGTTTTTGCAACGGGCCGCACGCCCTGTATTTCGCGTATGAAGACAAAAAATTCAGGGAGGAAGCGGAGGCGGTGGACCCGTCGTTCCTCCAGATGTTTTCCTTCCCCATGGTATCAGGAGAGCCGGAAAGCGCGCTTAAAGATCCCCACTCACTCGTTATGTCCGAGGAGATGGCCGCCAAGTATTTTGGGAAGAAAAACCCGATCGGTGAAATCATCCGAGTGAACAATACATATGATTTCACTGTGATGGGTGTGTTTAAGGATTTACCTCATAACTCGATTCTTCAATTCGATTATCTCGTAAACATCGCTTTTTTGAAGGAACTCTGGAATTCTCCGCAGTTGTTAACCAGATGGTACGATCTCTCGTTCACCACTTTTGTCCAGCTCCAGGACAATGTTTCGGCAGAGGTTTTTAGCAGCAAGATCACGGACAGGATCAATGAGGAGTTTCCCAAAGACGATGTGAAACCTTTCCTCTGGTCGTTTACGAAGATCTATCTTCACGGATTAGGGACAGGCGGGGGGCGCATCCTTAGGGTGCGCATGCTCTCTATGGTGGCCCTTTTTGTCTTGATTATCGCCTGCATCAATTTTATGAACTTAACAACGGCCAAATCCGGGAAGCGGGCCAAAGAGATCGGGATGCGGAAAGTCAGCGGTGCCTACAAAATCGATATCATCAAACAGTTTTTCGGCGAATCGGTCCTGCTCGCTCTCCTCTCGCTTGCTCTCGGTGTCGTTCTGGTCCTCTTGCTTCTTCCCGTTTTCAGCGGTCTCACTGGAAAAACGCTGAGCTTGAATATCTCCGAAAATCCGTCGCTTGTTTTTGGCCTTTTGGGGATTGCTTTGATTACAGGTCTTTTGGCCGGAAGTTATCCTGCGCTTCTAATGTCGTCCTTTCAGCCGGTGAAGATCATGAGAGGCTCGACAGGAGCTGGATCGAAAAAATCCTCGCTTCGAAAAATTCTCGTCGTCTTCCAGTTTGTGGTCACCATCACCCTCATTATCTGGACGGTCGTCGTCTACGAACAACTGGACTATATGCGGAACAAGGACCTCGGATTTAACAAGGATCATCTCGTTTATGTACCAGTCAGCGGCGCTCTCAGAGAGCACTATGATGCGGCAAAGCAGGAGATGCTCAAGGTTCCGGGTGTCTCCGGTGTATCCATGACTTCCCGCACGCCGTTGCTTTTTGGATCCAGCGGGAGCAATTGGCAGTGGGAGGGGAAGAGCGAGGACACGAACCCTAGCATCAGATATTTTTGTTGCGATTATGATTTCGCTAAAACTTTCGAGGTTGAGATGGATCATGGGCAGTTTTTCTCCGAAGAGATCACAAAAGGAGGATCTGTCCAATCGGGACAGGTCGTGATCAACGAACAACTCGCAGAGATCATCGGCAAGGAAGATCCCGTTGGAATGCGGCTTTCTCACGGAAGCTGGCAGGCCATGATCATAGGTGTCGTCAAGGATTTCAATTACTGGCCCCTTTATCGGCGGAGCGGACCGTTGATCATATTCCACAAGAGTTACAATGATGAGCCCAATAGGTATCGTTTTATGTTTGCGAGGGTAAGATCGGAGAATATTCAACATACGATCGCCGGTATCAAGGATGTCTATGAGACATTCAATCCAGAATTTCCCTTCATCTACAGGTTTCTCGAAGATGATTACGTCGGACTCTATGTCTCTGAGGAGCGAACAGGATCAGTAGTGAAGTATTTCTCCCTGCTTGCCATCCTGGTGTCTTGCCTTGGCCTATTCGGGCTAGCTGCCTTTATGGCAGAGCAGCGAACAAAAGAGATCGGCATCCGCAAAGTTCTCGGATCATCTGTCCAGGGAATAATCCTCTTGCTTTCTAAGGAATTCGTCAAGTGGGTTGTGCTGGCCAATATCATTGCCTGGCCCATCGCCTGGCTGATGTCAAGGGCCTGGCTCCAGAATTTTGCCTACCGCACAGCGGTCGAAGCCTGGATGTTCCTGTTCGCGGGCGTCCTCGCTCTGGGCATCGCTGTGCTGACCGTCAGCTACCAGTCCATCAAAGCCGCCACCGCCAACCCCGTCGACAGCCTCCGCTACGAATAATAAACGGGGACAGGCTACTTTTTATAGAGGCAATTAAAAAAGTAGCCTGTCCCCATTTTATTTGAATAGCTTTATGTCGAGTTAGCTCGGGGAGCTAAGCGTTGCTGGATCGATTCCTGGACGAACCGTTTGGGAGAGAATCCCCAAATAATGAAAATCTTGTGATCGTTGCGGCATTGATTTTTAAAAATCCCTGGCATAAAATTTTCGCTGAATTACTCTCGGTTTCTCTTTCGTCGCACTCATGTTGTGCTATTATGATTGGATATGTTAACGTCCCATGAAAACATCTAAAGATACTGCTCGCCAGTTTTTGAAAAATAATGGGTTGCTTGCCGAACGCATCGATCCTGATTCAGTGCTCGACGATTTTCTTAAAGAAATGGAATCGGGCCTTGCTGGGAAGGAAAGTTCACTGGCCATGATTCCCACCTTTATATCGATCGAAAATTCTGTGCCTGCTTTCAAACCGGTCATCGCCTTAGACGCAGGAGGGACGAACCTCCGTGTAGCCGAAGTCGTTTTCGATGGGGACGGGAATCCCAGGATCAGCCGTTTGACAAAGCACAAAATGCCGGGAAGCGGAGGGGAATTGAACAAAAACGATTTTTTTGACAAATTCGTGGAATTCCTGCTGCCGTTTGCCGGACGAGCGGATTCTGTAGGATTTTGCTTTTCATATCCGGCAGAAATTTATCCTGACCGAGACGGCCGATTGATTGCCTGGACCAAAGAGATCCAAGCCCCGGAAATCGTGGGGAAATTCATCGGAAAAAATGTTTTCGAGAGGCTGGCTCGAAAAGGGCACAGGCTGAAATTTACGATCCTCAACGACACGGTCGCGACATTGTTGGCAGGAAAAAGCGTAGATTTTGAACATAATTACGACACTTATATCGGCTTTATCCTGGGAACGGGAACGAACACAGCCTACATAGAAAGAAACAGTAGGATAACCAAACGGAATGACCTGGATCTCTCGGACTCCCAAGCGATAAACACCGAATCCGGTAACTTCAGTAAGTGTCCACGAGGACCTGTCGATATCGAGTTCGACAAGACGACTGAGGATCCAGGACAGTATCCGTTCGAGAAGATGATCTCCGGTGCCTACCTCGGAGGATTGTGCTTGACCGCGCTCAGCAAAGCTGCTGGAGAGGGTCTTTTATCCTGGGAAGGAACACGGTGGATTTCCTCCCGGGAGGCGCTCTCCACGATCGATGTGGACAGCATTCTGCGGGGCCCAGAGAAGGGAATCGCTGGGGGTTTGAGGGATCTGTCCACTGATGATAGAGAAGTCATCCGGTATCTGTGTTCGGCTGTCTGCGAGCGAGCTGCTCTTTTGGCTGCGATCAATGTCGGTGCTGCCATCCTCAAATCCTCTGGTGGGCTATCATCCCGTCCTGTCTGTGTAAACATCGATGGGTCGGTCTACTACAAGATCAAAGGATTCTCCCGGATGGTCGAGGGATACCTGGAAAAGATCTTGAGGCCGAAACACATATCCTATGAACTCATACGAGTGGACGATTCGCCCCTTATCGGAGCCGCTGTAGCCGGGCTCCTGTGTTAAGAGGAAGCTTCACCAAATCGACCAATGATATTTCAGTATCCTCATTGTGCGGTGAAGAAAACCGTGAGAAGAGCAAGGGCGTGGTGCATCTCCAGTGGGAGATGTGAGGAAAGCTCGGATCCGAGCGAAGTTTCCTCGCTGGGGAAACCGAGGCGGAATTTCTTTTTCGAACTACCGATAAGCACACATATCAATATGAGAATTCATGAATCACAGCTCTGAGGATGATTTCCTCGTGTGTCAGGGATTTGACTGGATAAAATTCCTGTGGTAAAAGAAAAATTCAGCGGTTTAGTTTGAGGAAGAGAAGTCTCTGTCCTTTCTCCGGTTTTTCTATTCAAAAGCGACCGTAGCGAAAGATGAACTGAGTGCTTTCGCCCAGAGATCATCCTGCTGAGGAGTGAGTATGTATAAAGTCGTTTTACTCCGCCATGGAGAGAGCGTTTGGAACAAGGAGAACCTATTTACGGGTTGGACAGATGTGGACCTGAATGAAAAAGGCATCCAAGAGGCTGTCGAGTCGGGGAGAGTTCTCAGAGAGGATGGCTATGTGTTCGACGTCGCCTACACGTCGGTGCTGAAACGGGCTGTGAGATCCCTCTGGCTGGCCCTGGATGTGCTCGATATGATGTGGATACCGATCTACAGGTCTTGGCGGC
>JASFEP010000290.1:0-6001 GCA_050124775.1 Candidatus Aminicenantota bacterium | reverse complement strand
AAGTCCGCAGCAGGCTGTTGATGCGGCATCCATCGCGCTCCAAAATACCATGGGTTCGGTTTGCGATCTCGTCCAGGGGATCTGTGAGTTGCCCTGTCATACGCGGAATGCAATCGCGGCTTCCAATGCTTTCGTCTGTGCCGATCTCGTGCTTGGAGGGTACCACAATCCCATCCCGCTAGACGAAACAGTGGATGCAACTCTTCGAGTGGGGGAGATGTTGCCTTCCGAACTCCGATGCACATCCTTAGGTGGCATCGCAACCGCTCCGTCTGCAATGGCACTGCCTAGGCTTCGTTGAGAAGCAACTTGCTCTCATTTTTTGCACCGGAATAACTTCGTTTATTCCCTATCTACTACAAAAAATAAAAAATGGAGAGAATAACTTTTGAAGATAGTGTGTGATGTGTGATATATTATATACCAGAAAAGGCTAGAAATGCCGCGGAAAAGCGCACTTAACTTCAAATCCTTGAAGGAACAGGTCTACGACTACCTGAGAGAGCGGATGGAGATAGGAGCAATTCGTCCTGGCGCGGTCATAAATATGGAAGAAACCAGCAAAGAACTGGGTGTCAGTAGAACTCCACTTAGAGATGCTCTTCTCCAGCTCGAGGCGGAAAATTTTGTGTCGATCTTACCCCGACGCGGTGTTGTCGTAAACGTCCTCACCCTCGAAGATATCAAAAGCTATTACGAGATTCTCGGAGCCCTCGAGAGTGCATCTCTCTTCTCCTGTTTCGATAGGATCAGAGCCACCGACATTCAAAAATTGAAGACACTTAACGAAAAAATGGCCCGGGCCATCGCAGGCAATGATTTTAATTCCTATTACCAGTCGAACCTTAAATTCCATAACGTTTTTCTGGACCTATGCGGCAATAAACTTCTTAAAAAGATGGTGAATAATCTCAAACGCAAGCTGTACGACTTTCCCCGTCAGCAGGGGTTTGTAAAGGAATGGGAAGAGTCATCCATTCAAGAGCATCAAAATCTTGTGGACCTCATCGAAAAGGGAAAATCTCAGGAGGCATCCAACTACATCAGGGATGTCCATTGGTCTTATGCTGTTCAGGAAAAGTTTATTCAAAAATACTACAGTCATGCGGCTTCGCTGGCGGATTCAGAGGAGGCTAAGTGGCCAAAGGAATGATCTTCGATATTAAAAGATACGCTGTCCATGATGGCCCCGGTATTCGAACAACTGTGTTTTTCAAGGGATGCCCTCTCAGTTGTCAGTGGTGTCACAACCCGGAGGGTATTGAGCCCGATTCCGAAATTCTTTTGAATAAGTCGAGGTGCGTCATCGATTGCCGGGCCTGCGTCTCGGCATGTCAACGGGGGGCTATCACGAAGGTCGGATCCGTTGTGTACATCGATCGGAAAAAATGCGACCTCTGCGGGGATTGTGTTGACTCATGTGTGTATGAAGCCTTGCTAGTCGCTGGAAAAAAAATGAGTGTGCGGGAGGTGGTCGCTGAGGTCGATAAGGACCGGATCTTCTACGATGAATCTGATGGGGGCGTGACGCTTTCGGGGGGAGAACCGCTCTTGCAGATCGATTTTTTGGACGAGCTTTTGGATGCGTTGATGTCCAAAAACATAAATGTCACGCTTGACACGTCGGGGCATTCGTCCTTGAATGAACTCCAGCGTGTCTGGGATAGAATCGATTTGTTCCTCTATGACCTGAAGATAATGGATAAGGCGGATCATGAAGATTATACGGGCGTGCCGAATGACATCATTTGCAGCAATTTGAGAGAACTGGTGTCTGCCGGGAAGACTGTCGAGATTCGTATTCCCCTCGTTTGCGATGTCAACGATGGTGAAGCGAACATTCACCGGACAGTCCGATATCTGTCTGATCTCGAGAATATACAGAGTGTCGATCTGCTGCCTTATCATAAAGGTGGAAGCGAAAAACGTATCCGTTTGGGGAAAGGCGAGAGACTGAAAAATTTTAAACCACCATCCAAAGACCGACTGCATCGGATTAAACGGGCCTTTTCAGATGCAGGTTTTGAAGTGAAAGTGGGGGGAGCGTCATGAATGATCGGATCAACGCGCTTCGCGATCAAAGCGTGAAAACAAAACCTTTTATCTCGGAGGAAAGAGCCAGGCTTTTAACCGAATTTTACAAGAGTCAACACAGCGATACGGTGTCTGCTCCGGTGAAACGTGCTCTCGCCTTCAAGTATCTCCTCGAAAAAAAGAAGATCGCGATCCAAGAGGGTGAGTTGATCGTTGGAGATAGAGGACCCGGACCAAAGGCAACGCCCACATATCCGGAGATCACAGCCCACAGCTTGAAGGATTTAAAGATTCTAAATTCCCGAGAAAAAACGGCCTTTTCTGTCGATAGCGCAACAAAAAAGCTTTACAGAGAAGAGATCATTCCTTACTGGAAGGGCCGCTCCATCCGAGACAGACTATTCGAAGCTATGTCTGAACGATGGAAGGATGCGTACGAAGCGGGTGTCTTTACAGAGTTCATGGAACAGAGAGCTCCCGGTCACACCGTCTTGGATGACAAAATATATAAAAAGGGTTTTTTAGAGTTTAAAGAGGATATCGACGAACGGATAAGCCAACTGGATTTTCTCTCGGATCGGGACGCTTATAAAAAAAGGGAAGAACTGAAGGCCATGGCCATCTGCGTGGATGCTCTTATTGCCTATGCCAAACGTTATGCAGAAGAGGCGAAACGTTTGGCCGAGAAGGAAACAGACCCGAAAAGAAAAGCAGAGTTAAAAAAGATCGCACGGATAAACAAACATGTTCCTGCGCGGGCTCCCCGGAATTTTTGGGAGGCCCTTCAGTACTACTGGTACGTCCACCTGGGGGTCATCATCGAACTCAACACCTGGGATTCCTTCAATCCCGGTAGATTAGATCAACATCTCTATCCTTTCTATGTGAGAGGGCTCAAGGCGAGGTCGCTCACTGAAGAAACGGTCAAAGAACTCCTCGAGGCCTTCTGGATAAAATTCAACAACCAGCCGGCTCCTCCCAAAGTCGGGGTTACGGCGGAGGAAAGCGCGACGTATACAGATTTTGCTCTGATCAACACGGGGGGAGTGAAGATTGACGGTTCGGACGCTGTCAACGATCTCTCCTACCTCATCCTGGATGTGATCGAAGAAATGCGTATCTTGCAGCCGAGTTCGATGGTCCAGATCAGCAAAAAGACTCCCGACAGTTTTCTGAAAAGAGCCCTCGATATAGTGAAAACCGGATTCGGCCAACCATCGATATTCAACACAGATGCCATCGTTCAAGAGTTGGTTAGGCAGGGAAAGACACTCGAGGATGCCCGGAACGGCGGAGCCAGCGGGTGTGTGGAGACCGGAGCTTTCGGGAAAGAGAATTACAACCTGACTGGGTATTTTAACCTCACCAAGGTTTTCGAGATCACTCTCAACAATGGAGTGGACCCTAAGACAGGAAAAAAGATAGGCCTTTCTACGGGAGATCCTGCCAAGTTTTCGGATTTTGAAGAGTTGTTCGATGCCTTCAGGAAGCAGATCGCACATTTTGTGGACATAAAGGTCGCAGGGAATAACATCATAGAACGCCTCTACGCAGAGCATTTACCGGCACCCTTTCTCTCTCTTCTCATAGACGACTGTATCGCCAACGGTAAGGATTACCATGATGGAGGGGCGCGTTATAACACAACCTACATCCAGGGAGTCGGAGTAGGTAGCCTGACGGATATTCTGACATCGATAAAATACAATGTTTTCGATAAAAAACACATTCCCATGAAAGCGCTTCTTTCGGCGCTGAGACGGAATTATCGAGGGAATGAACCTCTGCGTCAGAGATTTTTGAACAAAACCCCGAAGTACGGTAACGACGATGACTACGCGGATGAAATCATGCGGATGATATTCGAAGCCTACTATGATGCCGTCGACGGAAGGCCCAACACCAAGGGCGGCGTCTACAGAATAAACCTTTTGCCCACAACGGTCCATGTCTATTTCGGGAAGGTCGTTGGGGCGACACCGGATGGGCGAGGTTCTGGAGAGCCGCTTTCAGAAGGGATCTCTCCCGTTCAGGGATCGGACAGGAAGGGGCCCACAGCTGTTTTGAAATCTGCGGCCAAGATGGATCACCTAAGGACAGGCGGCACGCTCCTCAATCAAAAATTCACACCTCATCTTCTTGCCGATGAGTCGGGGATCGAGAAACTCGCCCGTTTGATCCGTGCCTACTTCAGGATGGACGGCCATCACATCCAGCTCAATGTGGTCAGTGCCGACACCCTCAGAGAAGCGCAGAAAAATCCTGCGAAATACCGAGACCTTATTGTTCGAGTGGCAGGTTACAGCGACTATTTCGTCGACCTGAGCGCGGAACTCCAGGATGAGATCATACGCCGAACCGAACACAAAGCCCTTTGAACACAATTATGTTTCTGTTGATTTAAGATCAAAGAGTTGTTATACAAGTTAGATAGTTTAGTAAGGAGAAGAGAGATGTTTGACGCAAAAGTTTATGCACAGAGAAGAAAACGGCTCAAGGAGCAGATCGGTTCGGGCCTTGCTCTCTTTATAGGAAATGAAGAATGTGCCATGAATTATCCGGCGAATCCTTATCATTTCCGGCAGGATAGCTCTTTCCTCTACTTTTTCGGGCTGGACAATCCCGGCCTTACGGCTGTGGTCGATGTGGATGAGGACAAGGATATCGTATTTGGGGATGATGTAACGATCGAAGACATCATCTGGATGGGGGATCAGCCTAAACTCAAGGATAGAGCTATTAAGGCGGGTGTGGAGGATACAGCCCCTTCGAAAGACCTCGGGGAAAGAATGCGAAAGGCTATCCAAAAGGGGCGCAGGGTGCATTTCCTTCCCCCATATAGACCGGAGACTGTGGCAAGATTGAGGGATCTCTTGGGAATCAGCGACGGCCTCGTTAGGGATTATGTTTCACAGGCTCTCATCAAAGCCGTCGTTTCTCAGCGATCAAAAAAAATTCAGGAAGAGATCGCAGAGATGGAAAAGGCGCTCGGGATCACCTGCGAGATGTACACGGCCGCCATGAAGATGGCAAAGTCTGGCGTCTATGAAAGAGAAATCGTTGGACAGATGGAGGGTATTGCCCTTTCTGCGGGTTGTCATATGGCTTTTCCGACGATTCTTACTGTAAACGGCCAGACTCTCCACAATCACTATCACGGAAATATTCTGGAAAAGGGCCGGCTTGTCGTGTGCGATTCAGGAGCTGAGTCACCCATGCATTATGCATCCGACATCACGCGAACAATTCCTGTAGACGGCGAATTCACGAACAGACAGAAAGAGATCTACGAGATCGTTCTCAAAACCCAGTTGACGGCCATCGAGGCTATCGAACCGAACGTAAACTACAGAGACATCCATATTCAGGCAGCAAAGACGATCGCTTCAGGTCTCAAGGATGTCGGTCTGATCAAAGGCGATGTCAACGAAGCGGTCAAGAATGGCGTGCATGCTATGTTTTTTCCGCACGGCCTTGGCCATCAGATCGGCTTGGATGTCCACGATATGGAAGATTTGGGCGAAAATTTTGTCGGGTATGACGATAAATACAAACGAAGCGACCAGTTCGGCCTGGCCTATTTACGATTCGCTAAAGAGCTGGAAGAGGGTTACGTTTTGACCGTTGAGCCGGGCATTTACTTCATTCCCGCACTCATCGACAAATGGAGAGGAGAAAATAAATTTCCCGAGTTCATCGACTATGATAGAGTTGATGAATACAAAGATTTTGGAGGGATCAGGATCGAGGATAACGTGCTCGTGACCCAAGATGGCCATCGAGTACTGGGAAAGCCCATTCCGAAGACAATTCAAGAATTGACAGATATCGTGGCGAGCTGAGCGGAGCCGGTCATTGTGCTTTCGGACCTACGGTGATATGGATACGCTTCTCTGGATCGAGCACATTTTTGATATATGCGTTGAAGTCCTCCAGTGAAACTGCATCTATCTCTGAAAAATATTTG
>JASFEP010000289.1:0-6002 GCA_050124775.1 Candidatus Aminicenantota bacterium | reverse complement strand
ATTTCTACGCGGACTTGATAATCACTGCCGGGCGACAGAGCGGGAAATCGGAAGCTGCCGGTGTCGGATGTGAGATAATTGCGCTGTCCGATGAGCGCAGGGCCTGTGAGTGTGACACTGCAACCGGGAAGCACATTCCCTTCCGTGTCGACAACCACACCGTGGATCGAACCGGTCTGCCGTCCTTGAGCGAACGTGATGGATGTCATTGCGAGTGCAAGGAGGAGAATTAGGGAAGCTTTAAAAAGCTTTCTGTTCATCTTTAACTCCTTTCTTAAATCTCCTTGTTCCGAAGTGCCGGATAATTCATGGCACTTCACCCTCAACCCGAAATTTTAGCTTTCTTTCGCGGTTTCACCTCCTTTGAATGCAATCAGGAATTTATTCCTTAGATGCAGTTGTTGGATTAAAAAACTCCAATGAGTTTTTATGAACTTTTTGAGTTCCCTTTTGTTTTTTTTCTTGAGAGCGTCCAGGATATTCCTATGCTCGTCCAGGGTTTTTTTCATGATCCGCGGGTCCTGAAAAGCCACATACCGGGCATAGTTATAGCGGAGGAGCTGGCCGTGGACATAATGGAGCGTACGCTCGAGGACCTTGTTCTGGAGTGCAGACCAGGTTTTGGCATGGATGGCCATATTCAATTCCAGAAATCTTTCGACATGTATGGGCTTCGTGACTTCTTCCATCTCTGCGATCAGCGATTCGATCTCTTCGATACATTCAGGTGTGATGTGATCCACCACACGGCTCACGGCCAGTGCGTCCAGATCGCTCATCACTTCGAAGATGTCTTCGAGCTCTTCATAGGAGATTTCTTTCACAGAAGCTTTTCTGTGAGAATCGATGGAGATGAAGCCCTCTGCGCTCAGTTTAAGGAACGCCTCGCGAACGGGCGTCGTGCTCACTCCAAAACGTTCGGCAACCTCTTTTTCGTAGATCCTCTGACCGGCTTTGAATTCGTTTTGGATGATGCCTGCTTTCAGGTTATTGTAGATAGATTCACTGAGAGTTTTGGGAATCGCGTTTTTTAAAGTTCCTTCTCTCTCGTAGGCCATAACAGAATATTTTATATTTTATAGTGCAAGAACTATGCCATGCCGGCCAATATTTTATTTGTATTCTTATCAATCAGTTAAGAAATTATGCGATTTTAGTTTTTTTGATTTGATTCAAAAAATTGAATCCTAATTCAATAATATGGTCCTCGAATACGAAAGTGGGGACAGGCTACTTTTTCCTGAGGTGATTAAAAAAGTAGCCTGTCCCCTTTTTCTTTTTGCTGACCTTGCATGATTTGCCTTTTGTATGAGTTCGGCCTATCATTGAATTCCATGATAGCTAAGTTTTCCATCCACAGAGGAGATCGTCCATGGCAAAAACTCACATGAAATGTTCGCTTATGTGTGTCTGTGTTTTCCTGCTTCTTTGGAGTTGTTCACAGCCGACGTTCGACATTGTTATCCACGGCGGGACGGTCGTCGATGGAACGGGAACACAGGAATATCGGGCGGACATAGGGATCACGGCTGGAAAAATTACGAAGATCGGAAAGATCAAGGAGTCTCAAGGAGACCAGGTAATAATCGCCTCAGGCAAATATGTCGTTCCCGGATTCATCGACATGCACACCCATTGTGATAATCTCCGGAATGAAAAACGCAAAGCTGCTCTGAATTATCTGACACAGGGCATTACGACTGTTGTTTCGGGGAATTGCGGTAGCGGCACGTACAAGGTCGAGGAGTATTTTAAAAAGCTAAGATCGCAGGGGATCGGTGTGAATGTGGCACATCTCGTGGGGCAAGGTGCCGTGCGTTTCGCCGTCCTCAAAAATGCAGATCGCGAACCGACCGAAGAGGAGATGGAAAAGATGCGCTCTCTCGTAGCACAGGCGATGAAAGAGGGAGCTGTGGGGCTTTCGACAGGACTGTTTTATGCGCCTGGGAGCTTTGCCGATACCGGTGAGGTCGTCGCTCTTTGCGAAATCGTTAAACAGCATGGCGGGATCTATGCCACCCACATTCGTGACGAGAGCACCTATACGATTGGTCTTGAAGCGTCCATAAAAGAAGCGTTAGAGATCGGAGAAAAATCCGGTGTGCCCGTACAGATCTCCCACATCAAGGCTTTGGGTAAACCTGTCTGGGGGAAAGCCCCATCTGTTTGCCAGATCATCGAAGACGCCCGCTCGCGAGGTGTTACCGTGTTTGCCGACCAGTATCCCTACAATGCGTCGAGCACTGGCCTTGTGGCGGCGGTCGTCCCCCGCTGGGTTCAAGCGGACGGAAAATTGCTGGATAGATTGAAAGATCCGGAACTGCTTCCCCGGATAAAAAAGGAGATGGCCGAAAACATCGAGCGCAGGGGTGGTGGCGATACTCTCGTCATCTCCTCCTTTCCCAAAAAGAAAGAATGGCAGGGGAAAAGCCTCCAGGAGATCAGTGCATTCATGGAGACATCCGCAGTGGATGCAGCGATCGAGCTCATCCTTTTGGGGGGACCCGGTGTCATTTCCTTCAACCAATCCCTTGCAGATGTCGAATATTTTATGCAAAAGACCTGGGTGATGACTGGCTCGGATGGCTCGGTACAAATCCCGGGAGAGGCGCTCCCCCATCCGCGAAATTACGGCACGTTTCCGAGGAAGATCCGAAGGTATGTGCTGGAGAAAAACCTCTTGAGCATGGAACATGCCATCCGTTCATCAAGCGGGCTGCCTGCCGAAATGCTCGGTTTTACAGATAGAGGATTGATTGAAGAAGGGTATATGGCCGATATCGTTGTCTTCGACCCGGAAACCATAACGGATAAAGCCACGTTCGACGACCCCCACCAGTACAGCGAGGGCATCATCCACGTCCTCATCAGCGGTGTTCCGGTCATTCATAATGGCGAGTTTACGGGCACCCTCGCCGGCTCTCCCCTTGTTCACAGCCGGATCGAATAGTGGTAGAATAAAAATTAGAATATCGCTGTAGATCGGCATCGATTATGAAAAAGGTTATACAATCTTGTCTTTTTCTGTCGGGTTGTTTGGCCCTGACCTTTTTTGCTTCTGGTGATCCCACACCCTCTCTCGGAAAGCAAAAAACACCGCACAACCTTCTTCTCGTCACCATCGATACCCTCAGGGCAGACAGACTGAGCTGCTACTCCAAAGAGCACCTCACCACGCCCAATATAGATGGCCTCGCTGACCGTGGCGTTCTGTTTACCAGGGCATTTGCCCACACGAGCACCACCCTCCCGTCCCATGCAAATATTCTCCTCGGAACGACACCCCTCTTCCATGGAGTCCATGACAACTCCAACTTTATCGTCAGGGAAGACTTCACATCTCTCGCCGAGCATCTCAAGGCCAACGGATATTCCACAGCTGCCTTTGTCGGTGCCTATCCTCTGGATTCCCGCTTCGGCATATCCCAAGGCTTCGACTTTTACGATGACGACTATGATATACGGAATGTCAAAACCGACACGGGGGGAGAACGCACGGCCGACATCGTTGTGGACCGATCGATTCGCTGGCTGAACCAACAGCGATCCCCCTGGTTTCTTTGGATCCATTGCTGGGACCCCCATGCTCCTTACGATCCTCCTGAGCCTTTCAAGTCCCGGTTCTCGGACAATCCCTATGACGGAGAGGTGGCCTTTGTGGACGATGTTTTGGGGCGGATCTTCGATTATTTGGGAGAAAAGAACTTATGGGACGGCTCTGTGGTCATCTTCACCGGCGATCACGGCGAATCTCTCTGGGAGCATGACGAGGAGACCCACGGGATATTCGCCTATAATTCGACGCTCTGGATCCCCCTGATCATTCACGCGCCCGAGATAAAATCGAGAAAAGTCGAACACAATGTCGCTCATGTGGACATTTTTCCCACCGTCTGTGACCTGCTCGAGATTAAAAAACCTGATTTTCTCCAGGGAATTTCCCTGCTCCCCGCGCTGAGAGGAAAAAATATCCGGGAGCGTCCCATCTATTTTGAGTCTCTCTATCCCTATTACAGCCGCGGGTGGGCTCCGCTGGCAGGATATATCGATGCGAACGAGAAATTCATGGAGTCTCCGGTTCCCGAGCTCTACGACCTCAGGGAAGATTTTGAAGAACTTCATAACCTGGCTGCGGATAAAAAGCTGGATTCCTATCAGAAGAAATTCAAAGAGATCGTTCAGGGGCATTCATGGGGAAAGAGCCAAGAGGCTAGAGAAAAATTGGATCGAAGGACGCTCGAACGATTGAGAAGCCTCGGGTACATCAACGATAGCACCGGAACAGATCAAAAAACTTTTGGCCCCGAGCATGATGTAAAGGTCATGATTCGGTACCACAATAAGTCGGTAGAAGCCACGAGTTTTTTCCGTGAGGGCAACACCGAAGACGCCATCCGTCTTCTCAAGGAGATCATCACCGAGAGAAAGGACATAGGAATAGCCTACAAAATCCTGGCAGACATTTACGACAAAGAAGATCGAACCACCGACGCCCTCATGGTCTTGAAGGAAGGACTGGAGGCCGTTCCTTCATATTATGAGAATTTTTACTCTTATGTGACTTTGCTTTTGAGTTTGGGAAGATATGAAGAAGTCATCGCAGTGATTCATGCAAACCGTTTGTTGAAGAAGGAGATCGACCCTGAGATCTGGAACTTTTTGGGCCTTGCATACTGGAACACAGGGCAAATGCCTGAAGCCCAGAGAGCCTACGAGAAATCCATATCCCTGGACAGAAAATATTCCGTGGCCTTCAACAATCTTGCCACTCTTCACCTTTACCTGTTCAAGGAAAGGGAGGACCCCAGCGAGTTCGACACAGCCATCGACTATTTCAAGGAAGCGATCGCACTCGATCCTTTCTACAGCGAAGCTTATCAAGGATTGGGGATCGCCTACTTGGGCACCCAGAGGTATGATCAAGCCGTGGGATGCTTCGAGGAGATCCTGAAATTGAGGCCCGATGATGTTCAGACTATGCTCTACCTGGGATTATCCTACAGATATGTGGGGAAACTTGACGATGCCTGCAAATACTTCACTGCGGCAAAGTCAAACCCATCATTCCATCTGCTACCTCCGGAAGACAAAGCCAGGTTGGAGAACGCGCTCAAGGATTGTCCTCCGACTAAGCATTAGATACACATCCCTCTTTTTAAATCTTTTATCCCATCCCATAATGCGTTACGATTCATTCGGGAAATCGGATAATTTATTCTCTTGGCTAAACAATTTATACCGGAACCCCTACGATCATTCCCAAAAACCTTGCATTTCGTCCCTAAAACTTTGCATTTCGTCCCCGAATCGTGCATTTCGTCCCTAAAACCTTGCATTTTATCCCTGACTCATACAGCGCATCCCTAAGATTCATTTTTTGCAATCTCAACCGATATCAAAAAGATGAGCTCGATGGATCCCCCTAAGGTGTGATTTTGGACACTGCGGTCGGAAAATCAAGACCGTTATTTTATGATGTGGTCGCGTGCCCAGAGCGCAGCGCCGATAAAGCCCGCTTTGTTGCCCAGTTTTGCCAGCTCGATACGGCAGCAGTCATAGGACGCCGCAAAACTCCTTCGCATTGCTTCTTCGAAAGCGACGGGAAGAAGTGACTCTCCGGATTCCATAACACCCCCGCCCAGCACAATTTTTTCGGGGTTCAAAAGATTGATGATGATGGAAAGTCCGATACCTAAATAATATCCCACTCGAGAGTATGTTTCGAAAGCCGCTTCATCCCCCCCCTTGGCGCGGTGTGCGACCTCTTCCGCCGACAGTTTTTCCTTCGATCCCAGCAAGCCTTTGTAGCTGCTCACGATCTTCTGCGAGGAGACTTCTGTTTCCAGGCACCCTCGGCTTCCGCACCGGCATCGGTCGCCTTCGGGATTGACCGTGACGTGGCCGAGCTCCCCGGCAAATCCACAGGCTCCCCGCCAGAGTTTTCCATCCAGGATGATCCCCGAGCCGATCCCCGTTCCTATCGTCAGCAGGACCAGGCTCTG
>JASFEP010000288.1:0-6008 GCA_050124775.1 Candidatus Aminicenantota bacterium | reverse complement strand
CATTCGCCGATCCTCCGCCCAAACGATCAGCTTGGCCAGGATCGGATCATAAAAGATAGGAACATCACATCCGCTGTAGATGCCGCAGTCATGCCTCACCCCGGGACCGCTGGGTTCCTTCAGAAAAAGCACTTTGCCCGCAGAGGGCAAGAAATTGTTGAAAGGATCTTCCGCATAGATCCGGCATTCGATCGCATGACCCCGCTGTTCGAGCTCGTCCTGGGAAAGTGCGAGTTTTTTGCCGGAGGCAATGGCGATCTGTTGGTGGACCAGGTCGATGCCGGTGATGAATTCTGTCACGGGATGCTCGACCTGAAGACGGGCATTGACCTCCAAAAAATAGAAATTTTCGTTTTTATCGAGGAGAAACTCCACAGTGCCTGCGTTGTTGTACCCGGACACCTGGATGACTTTTTTCGCCGTTTCCCCCATTTCTTCCCGGAGCTCAGCATTCAAAGCCTGGGAAGGAGATTCCTCTACGATCTTCTGATGTCTTCTCTGGATGGAGCACTCTCTCTCGAAAAGATGGACGACGTGACCATGATTGTCGGCCAGGACCTGGAACTCGACGTGCCTGGGTTCCTCGATGTATTTTTCCAAATAGACAGATTCGTCCCCGAACGCGGATTTGGCCTCCCTCTGACCGGCCTCCAGACCCTCTCTCAAATCTTTGGCGCTGTGCACGATCCGCATCCCCTTACCCCCTCCTCCGGCAGAGGCTTTGATCATGATGGGGTACCCAATCCTTTCTGCTTCTTTGGCGTAGACCCCCATATCAGAGGGGATTCCCTTCATTCCAGGAATGATAGGAACCCCTGCCTTTTCCATCGTCTGCCGAGATCGGACCTTATCGCCCACAAGCCGCATGGCTTTGGAATTCGGACCGATAAAGACGATTCCTTCCTTCTCACATCGGCTAACAAAATCGGCGTTTTCCGCGAGAAATCCATACCCCGGATGTATGGCTTCTGCACCGGTTTCTTGTGCGGCTTCCACGATCCGGTCGATGTTGAGATAGCTGTCTATGGCAGGGGCAGGACCGATAGGCAGGGCCTCATCGGCAGAAATGATATGGAGACTGTTCCTGTCGGCCTCGGAAAACACGGCGACGGTCGCAATCCCCATTTCACGGCAGGCCTTGATGATGCGAACAGCGATTTCTCCCCGATTGGCGATCAATATCTTTTTGAACATTCCGATTCCTTTTTGTTTAAATAACACATTCTATCAAAACGTCGGGATCGTTTCCCGAACACTCCGTGTATAATCACGGTCAGTTCGGGGAACTGACCCTACATCGTTTTAGGTTTCACGATCTTTCGAATCGTCTTCGGAGGGAGCCCAACAGGGCTTTCGCTTTTCGAGAAAAGCGCTCATCCCCTCCTGTCCCTCTTCTGATACACGCAGATTGGCGATCATGCGGGCTGTGTATTCCTTAACATCATCCAGGCTCATCCTCGGCACGTTGAGGATCAGCTCTTTGCAGTTGGCTATGGCCTCAGGTCCTGAGGCCAGAAACTGATCGATCAACTCATCGACCCGCTCCTCCAATCTATTCTTGGGGACCACTTCATTGATGAGGCCTAGCTCCGCTGCTCGTCGGGCATCGATCCTCTGCCCGGTCAGAAAGTATTCCCTGGCTTTACTTTCCCCGATCTTTCGAACGACATACGGAGAGATCGCAGCCGGGACCAACCCGATTTTCACCTCGCTCAAGCCGAACCGGGCGTCCTCTACAGCTACCGCGATATCACACACAGAGAGAACACCCGTTCCGCCACCTATGGCCGCTCCGTTCACCATGGCGATCGTGGGTTTGGGAAGAGTGTAGATCTTGAAAAGAACTTCAGCGAGCTGAAGAGACTCCTCCATGTTCTGCTCGAAGGAGTATTCGATGATCTCACGCATCCAGTTGATATCGGCTCCGGCACAGAAGGACTTGCCCTTTCCGGTCAGCACAACCACTCTCGCCGTATCATCCGTTTTGACTCTATCGAAGACATCGATCAGTTCGCGAATGGTCTCCGAATTGAAGGCATTGTGGACTTCAGGCCGATTGAGTGTGAGCCAGAGGACCGCCCCCTTTCTCTTTTTTGAGACCAGGATCGTCTCGTATTTTTTTTCCATCATTTCGTAATCCTTGTTTTGATCTGGCTCCTCAGATTGTTACCTTCTCTGTTGGCCTTCTTTACAAACATATTACATCCGGAAAATGCCGACCTTAAAATCGGGGATCGAAGCGTTCAGGCTCATGGAAATTCCCAATGCCAGAGCGGCCCTCGTTTCCAACGGATCGAGGATACCGTCATCCCAAAGCCGGGCCGTGCTGTAGTAGGGGTTTCCCTCATGTTCGTATTTCTCGAGGATCGGTTTCCTCATTTTTTCGATCTCGGCTTTTGTCATTTTTTTGCCCTGGGCTTTAAGTCTGTTGACTTTGACGGTCACCAGCACATCGGCCGCCTGTTCTCCGCCCATCACGCAGATCCGGGCGTTGGGCCACATCCATAGAAGCCGGGGGAGATATCCCCTACCGCACATAGCATAATTGCCGGCGCCGTTGGAAGCGCCGACGATCACCGTAAATTTGGGCACATCGGCATTGGCCACCGCATGGACGAGTTTGGCGCCATCCTTGGCGATCCCGCCGTGCTCATACTGTTTTCCCACAATAAAACCCGTGATGTTCTGGAGGAAAACAAGGGGGATCTTCCGCATGGAGCACAGAGTGACAAAATGAGCGCCCTTGACCGCACTTTCCGAAAAAAGCACGCCGTTGTTGGCAACGATTCCCACAGGATAACCCATGATGCGGGCAAAGCCACACACTATGGTCTGCCCGTAGAGCTCTTTGAATTCCTGAAACTTGCTGCCGTCCACGAGACGGGCGATGACATCCTTGATGTTGTAGGGCTTCCTCACATCCGTGGGTACGATCCCATAGATTTCCTCAGGATCATAGTAAGGATCCTCGGGCTCGGCCATATCAAGGGGGAACTTCTTCGGCGGATCCAACGTCTCGACGATATTGCGTGCGATCTCGAGGGCATGGGAGTCATTCTGCGCATAATAGTCGGACACACCGGATATGCGGCAGTGCACATCAGCCCCCCCCAGCTCCTCATCGGTGACATCCATGCCCGTTGCGGTTTTTACGAGTGGAGGTCCACCGATGAATATCGTGCCCTGCTGACGGACGATAACGGTCTCGTCACTCATCGCAGGCACATAGGCCCCGCCGGCCGTACACGATCCCATAACGATGGATATCTGGGGTATTCCGAGGGCGGATAACCTTGCCTGGTTATAGAAGATCCGGCCGAAATGTTCCTTGTCCGGGAATGTGCCTTCCTGGAGGGGAAGAAAAATTCCACCGGAATCCACAAGATAGATACAGGGAAGCCGGTTGTCCAGCGCCACGGTCTGCGCCCGGATGTGCTTTTTGATCGTCATGGGAAAATAAGTGCCCCCCTTGACTGTAGGATCGTTCGCCACGACCAGGACCTCGCGGCCATGAACGACACCGATGCCGGTAATGACCCCCGCACTCGGTGCTTCGTTATCGTAGAGGTCATAGGCAGCCAGCGGCGAGAGTTCCAGAAAAGGCGTATTCCTGTCGAAAAGCTTCTCCAGCCGCTCACGCACCAGCAGCTTGCCCCTGGATATCTGGAGGTCTCGGTACTTCTTTGGACCGCCTTCTCCTATTTTTGCACAACGATCTTTGTACTCCTCGACGATCCGCGTCATACGGGCATAATTCTCTTTGTACTCTTTGCTCTGGGTGTCCACTTTGCTGTCTATTCTAAACATGGCGTCACCTCGATCCTGGTCTTTTCAATAAAAACATATTTCCCGTCTTTTCTTAAATTCTTTTTAATTCTAGTGAAAACAAAACGTTTCCAGAAACAAAATGCTTCACCAATATTATGTCCAAAACATCATTTTGTTCAACCCAAAAATAGAAAAAGGACGATCCAAGCAAAGTCAATGGTAAAAACTTGACTGCCAGTTATAAAATTACGGAAATTTCGAGTTTTGTCTAACCTAGAGTAAATTTTTTCAAAAATGGCCAAAGTGATAACACTTTGTTATCGATCAGATCTTATCGAGGAACGAACTTGTACCCATAACAAAGGATGCCCGATTCTCCCACATCATAGATCTTTCGGAACTCGATCTTTACATCCATACCGACCTTGATGTCCTCAAAATCACAGTCGACGATCTGCCCTGCGATCTTGACGCCATCATCCAACTCCACGATACCGACAGCGTAGGGGGCCTGATCCACAAATTGATGAGGGGGCACACGGATGACGGTGTAAGTGAGGACCTTTCCAGATTCTGCGAGTTTGGTCTTTTCCAGATCTTTGCTATGGCATTCATCGCAGATCAACCGCGGAGGAAAAAATATCTTTCCACAACCCTTGCACTTGTTGGCTTCCAGCCGGTATCTCTGGGGAATTTCTCTCCAATATCTTGCTGGTGTCGACATTCAATCCTCCTTTTATTCTCTCTCGAAGATGTGGACGACACAGCTGGCACCGCTTCCGCCCATATTCTGTGTCATTCCGATCCGAACATCCGGGATCTGCCTATCACCGCATTCTCCCCTGAGCTGCTTGATCACTTCCACGGCCTGGGCCACTCCGGAAGCTCCCACAGGATGTCCTTTGGATTTTAATCCGCCGCTGGGATTCACGGGAATTTTCCCGTCGATGGCTGTCAATCCCTGCTCCACAGCCTCGCCCCCTTTGCCCTTGTCCACAAAACCGAGGGCTTCCGTCACACAGATCTCAGCGATCGTAAAACAGTCATGCACCTCGACCAGGTCGATATCTTCGGGCTTTTTATCGGCCATTTTATAAGCCCCATTCGCTGCTTGATAGACGGCATTCAGCCAAGTGAGATCCTTCCGCTGGCTGAGCTCGATGGTGTCTGTGGCCTGACCGGCTCCGATGATCTTAACGACGGGCTTTTGCATTTTTTTTGCCATTTCCACAGGGCACAGAATGACCGCCGCCGCACCATCCGTAATGGGCGAACAGTCAAGGATTCGGAGGGGATCCGCGATCTTGACGGAGTTGAGGACCTGGTCCACCGTCACCTCGAAGGGGAACTGCGCCACAGGATTTTTCGATCCGTTTTTGTGATTTTTCACTGCGACCATAGCCAGCTGTTCCCGAGTCGTCCCGTATTTTTCCATGTGGGCCATCGCGATCAACGCATAAAGCCCGGGAAAAGTGATGCCGTGGTATCCCTCATATTCCTGATCTGCGGCCGTGCCCAGGGCGTATGTCGCCTCGTTCCCGCTCACATCCGTCATTTTCTCGATCCCGCTGACCAGAACGATGTCGCTCACCCCAGTCGCCACTTCCATGTACCCCAGCTTCAGGGCAACCCCCCCGGACGCACAGGCGGTCTCCACCCGAGTCGAGGGGACAGGGGTCTGACCCAAATAGTCGGCCAGGAGCGCTGCGATATGCTCCTGTCCCACGAACAGGCCGGATGACATGGAACCCACATACATGGAATCGACCCTGTCAACGCCTGCATCCTCCAACGCGAGGAGTGTGGTCTCGACATAGATATCTCTGAAGGACTTCTCCCAAAGCTCTCCCCACTTGGTGATCCCGACACCGATAGCTGCGACTTCTCTCATTTGATCCTCCTAGTCTGCCTTCCTGATTTTGTGCCTGAACTTGGCGTATTCACCGTATTCCAGGTAATTGATGTTTTTGCTTAAGAGGTCTCTGGTCTTGGGAGCTTTCTCCCGGACATCATCGATTCTCTCCGTGACCTCAAAGATGAACCCGTCACTTCCTGCGCCCGATCCATAGGATACCAGCAGTATCATGTCTCCCGGTTGTGAGATGTCCAGAGTGGATGTCAAACCTAGAGGCGAGGATCCGGAATAGGTGTTACCGAGCTTGTTCACCAACCAGCCGGGTTCGATCTGTTCTTTCGTGAAGCCGAGCATCTTCCCCACCCTGAAGGGAAATTTCCCGTTG
>JASFEP010000287.1:0-6016 GCA_050124775.1 Candidatus Aminicenantota bacterium | reverse complement strand
TTATAATATTAATCCATATCTTTTTTTTTGTCTGCTTATTTATTGCACTAAAGTCCAATAGACAGCCTTTTTTGTGTTTGTTATAGTCATTCCAATCTTATTTAGAGAATTCAACTTTGTGTTCGTCAATACAGATCTTACAGGCTGAATCTCGTTGCACCCGAGGCCATGCACGGCCATGGGGCACTGAATTTTTCTCTAGAAAGAACGATTAATTAAAAAATGAGTTAGGAGAATAATCTATGAAACGTTTTATACTCATAATCCTCTCAATTTCAACTTTATTCAGCTCGATATCCTTCTCTTCGGAAGAGATTCTTCCTTCATGGAATGATAGCCCCGCCAAAAGAGCGATTCTTGAATTCGTTACAAATGTGACAAATCCAAATTCCCCTAATTTTGTCCCACCGTCCGAGCGCATCGCCGTATTCGACAACGACGGCACGCTCTGGAGCGAGCAGCCTCTGTACTTTCAACTTGCCTTTGTCCTCGACCGTGTTAAAGCACTGGCGCCACAGAATCCAGAGTGGAAAGATAAACAGCCATTCAAAGGCGTTCTCGAGAACGATATCGAGGCCGTGCTCGCAGGTGGCGATAAGTCGCTCATCGAGCTCCTCATACCCACGCATGCGGGTATGACGACCGGTGAATTCGAGAAGATCGTCGCGGACTGGATCGCCACAGCCCGGCATCCCAAGACGAATAAACTCTATACCGAGATGGTCTACCAACCGATGCTCGAATTGCTCGACTACATGCGCGACAATGGATTCAAGACTTATATCGTCTCGGGCGGCGGAATCGAGTTCATGCGCGTCTTCACCGCGGAAATCTACGGCATCCCTCCCGAACAAGTCATAGGAAGCAGTATCAAGACCGAATTCGGTTTTCAAAACGGCAAACCGGTTTTGAAACGGCTTCCGGAGATTGACTTTATTGACGATAAAGCAGAAAAACCCGTGGGCATCCACAAGTTCATCGGACGGAGGCCTATTGCCGCTTTCGGCAATTCTGACGGGGATCTCCAGATGCTCCAATGGACAGAAGCCGGAGAGAGGCCCTCTTTGATGGTGTACATTCATCATACCGACGCAGAGAGGGAGTGGGCCTACGACAGGAAATCACACATAGGCCGCCTCGATAAAGGATTAGATGAAGCCAAAGCCAAAGGCTGGACGGTCGTCGATATGAAAAACGACTGGAAAATCATATATCCTTTCGAACTCGAAAAAAAGGAGAAGTGAAAGAAGAGTTCCTGGAGTTTTATTGATTATCGACCCAACTAAATTGTTACCACCTAAAAATCCAATGACTTTACTCTTTTAGGCACAAAGATCTCCCGCTGGATTCCTCCTCTGCATATTCTTTATTGCACTAAAGTACAATAGACAGCGATAGCGCAGTTTGGTACTGTTTCCTTATGTTTTTTATAAAGTTCAACGGCAAGTCCGTTTTATATAAATATCTTAAAAGCTAAAAAAGGAGACTTTTTATGAAAAAAGTGATTTCGACGGTTTTCGTTTTCCTGGTCTTACTGGTGTGGACAACAATCCCCGGACAAGCTCAGGATAAACCCAACATTCTTGTGATCTGGGGTGACGATGTCGGTTACTGGAACATCAGCGCCTACAATCAGGGCATGATGGGTTATGAAACACCAAACATTGACCGGATCGCGAATGAAGGAGCGCTCTTTACGGACTGGTATGCACAACAAAGCTGCACCGCCGGTCGAGCGGCATTCATCCTTGGACAGCACCCGTTCCGGACGGGTCTACTCACCATCGGAATGCCGGGCTCTCCCCAAGGTATCCAGGACAGCATGCCCACCCTGGCCGAGTTGCTTAAGCCTCATGGCTACACAAGCGGACAATTCGGGAAGAATCATCTCGGTGATCAGGATATCCATTTACCCACGAATCATGGATTCGATGAGTTCTTCGGGAATCTTTACCATCTGAATGCCGAAGAGGAGCCGGAGACATACTACTATCCAGAAAATCCTGAATTCCACAAACAGTTTGGACCTCGCGGTGTGATTCGCAGCTCTTCAGATGGGCGTATCGAGGATACTGGTCCCATGACCCGCAAACGTATGGAGACGGCGGACCAAGAGTTTGTCGATGCCGCAATAAATTTTATGGAACGTTCGGTCAAGTCCGACAAGCCTTTCTTTGTCTGGTTGAACACAACCCGCATGCACGTTTGGACACGATTGGCCGATGAATGGTACGGCAAATCCGGAATCAGTGTCTATGCAGACGGCATGCTCGAGCACGACCACCATATCGGCACTGTTCTGGATAAACTGGATGAATGGGGGATTGCCGACAACACGATCGTCTTCTATTCCACGGACAACGGTGCCGAAACAGTGACATGGCCGGATGGCGGCACCATCCCATTTCATGGAGAAAAGGGCACCACTTGGGAAGGAGGCTTCCGTGTACCCGCATTCATCCGCTGGCCTGGAGTCATCAAGCCGGGAACAAAAATCAACGACATCATGTCTCATGAAGATATGATCCCCACCTTGCTTGCAGCGGTTGGCGATCCCGATATCAAGGAAAAACTAAAGAAGGGCCATACAGCTGCGGGTAAAACTTTCAAAGCACACCTCGATGGCTACAACATGTTACCCTACCTCAAAGGGGAAGCTAAAGAATCACCTCGTAAAGAGATCTTCTATTTCGACCAGGGTGGAAGTCTTAATGCGGTTCGTTATGCCAACTGGAAGCTTCATTTCACGATACTGGAGGGCAATATCACTACGGCTTATCGCAAAACTCCGGCATGGCCGAGAGTCGTGAACTTGAGGGCGGATCCCTTCGAGAAAGGCATGCACGAATCCGAACTGTACATCCGGTGGATGGCTGACAACATGTGGTTGTTCGTTCCGGCTCAGGCGTACATCGGACAGTTCCTAGCGACCTTCAAGGAATTTCCGCCCGTAAGAGGATCAAGCCTAAGCCTGGACAACGCTCTCGACAGCCTCAAAGACCCCAAACGCTAAAAATTGGAAAATGGGGACGGGCCACGCTAACTTGCTGTAAACAAATCAGAAAAACATAATTTGGCCCCGAAAAAATCGCTTAGAGCGGGGTTTTTGGGGCCAAAATCGGCCTTCTAAGAGATGTAAGCAGAGAGCCGGCATCTACATCCAGATATCGGCTCTTTTTTGCTTTATTTTGCTTCAATCAACTCTCGTAGTGTATACATTATTCACTAACTGAAATAGACTTGTGGAGGGATTATGGCCAGAGCAAAAGCTTTAGATGAAATCAAAACACTCAAAGACGAAGTACAGAAATCCATCATCGGACAGGACTATGTGGTGGAAAGACTGATTTTCTCTCTCCTGGCTAACGGAAACGTTCTTGTGGAAGGGCTACCAGGCCTAGCAAAAACACGGGCCGTTAAAAGTATTTCAAAGGTACTCGAAGCCGGGCTGAGCCGGATCCAATTCACGCCTGACCTGCTCCCTTCGGATATAACCGGAACAGAAGTTTATTACAGCGAAGGAGAAAAAGAACAGTTCAAATTCCAGCCGGGACCGATCTTCAACAACATAATCCTGGCCGATGAGATCAACCGGGCCCCAGCAAAGGTGCAGGCCGCACTTTTGGAAGCCATGGAAGAGCGCCAGGTTACAGTAGCCGGTAAAACATACAAACTTCCAGACCTGTTCATGGTTATGGCCACTCAGAATCCCATCGAACAGGAGGGCACCTATCCCTTGCCTGAAGCTCAAATGGACCGCTTCCTGATGCACGTCTACATCAACTACCCGGATCAGGATTCCGAACAGAAGATCCTTCGGCTGGTCAGGGGAGAAGAAGATAAGGAAAAAGGTAGGAAAAAAGAAGGCGTAAAAATCGCTCAGGATTCTATTTTTGTCGCTCGAGAAGAAATTCATGCAGTCTATGTCTCTGAGAACATCGAACAATACATCGTCGGCCTGATCAACGCCACCCGCCAACCAGAAAAGTACAGTGAAGAGGTCAAAAAATGGCTAGAGGTCGGTGCGAGCCCAAGGGGAAGCCTGGCCTTGGATAAATGCGCTAGAGTTCACGCTTGGTTCAACGGAAGAGACCATGTCACACCCGATGACATCCGGGCGATCGTGCACGACGCCTTACGTCACCGTATTATCTTGAGCTATGAGGCTAATGCCGAAGGGATAAGCGCTAATCAGGTGATCAGCGAGCTCGTTAAACTGGTCGCCGTTCCCTAGATAATAAAAATGTGAAAATCCAGATTGCAGGATCGATGAGGACAAGACCCATAAAAATATGACACATCTATCGGTTTTTCCGAACGTACGGCCTCGATCCGTACCCGAAGAACAAAAAGGGGTGTATGCTGACCTAGACGAACTGATCAGGCTGCAGCACCAGGCCTCGGGTTTCAGCTTCCTGCCTAAACAACCGATTACCAGCCTTCTCTCCGGCCGTCATGCCTCCCGACTGCGGGGACGAGGCCTCAACTTCGAGGAAATCCGGCGCTATCTTCCTGGCGACGACATCCGCAGTATGGACTGGAAAGTCACCGCCCGCACAAAAAAACCTCATACCCGCGTCTACACCGAAGAACGGGACCGTCCGGCCATTCTGGTGATCGACCAACGTCTGTCAATGTTCTTCGGCAGTCAAGTCGCCATGAAGTCGGTCACAGCCGCCGAAACCGCCGCTCTCGCAGCTTGGCGGGCTATAAGCATGGGCGACCGCGTCGGAGCTCTCGTCTTCAACGACACAGATACCTCTGAGATCAAACCCCACCGCAGCCGCAAAAGGGTCATCCATGTCCTGCAAACAGTCACTCAATATAATCATGCCCTCAAGATCGACTCAGGAACCAAATCCAATCCAGCGATGTTGAACGAGGCTCTAAAAAAAGTTGTTCACCTCGCCAAACACGATCATCTTGTCTGCATCATCAGCGATCTCAACGGAGCCGACAGCGAAACAGAAGGGTTCGTGTCTTCCATCGCCAAGCACAATGATCTTATCGTCTGCCTGATTTATGACCTTCTCGAGACTCAGCTCCCCAAAGGGGGAACCCTCGTCGTGAGCGATGGAGAGCTCCAACTGGAGATCGACACATCCAAGGGAAAGGCACAGAAAGATTTTGCCGACATCTTCGATAAACGTTTACAGGAGACAAAGGAATGGCTTTCAAAGCGGGGTATACCTATTCTGCCCTTGAATACATCCGAAGGCGTGGCTGAACAGGTGAGACACCTCCTCGGATACTCGCCGCGGACAAGGAGAGGTTGAATTGTTCGGACCACAATCTGCAGATCCCCAACCTGAAGGTCTTATCGAGATCGCCTTACCCCAGCCGATTGCCTATCGGCCCGAAACCATCGGGTGGTTTATCCTCTTCGGCCTCATTTTTATGCTTTTCCTTTGGGCCGTTTACCGCCGCTACAAATACAAAAAGGCCAACCGATACCGCCGATGGGCCCTCGCAAAACTCCAGGATATCGAAGGGGTCCTGCGCCAAAACCTCGGCCTTGAAAAAGCTCTCGCAGAAATCCCTGTCTTGGTTAAACAAACGGCACTCCACTGTTTCCCGCGTGAAAAAATCGCATCCCTCAGCGGTGAGAACTGGCTGAGATTCCTGGATGCCAGCTACGGAGGCACAGATTTTACGGATGGCCCGGGGCAGATCCTCGAACAAACAGCCTATCAGCCGGCCAAAAGACTAGAAATGTATAGAGAGGAGGAGATCCGTGAACTCATCCACACTGTGCGCAAGTGGATCAAAAAACACAGGAGAGAGACCTGATGTTCGAATTCACTTACCCCTGGATGTTCGCGCTTCTCGCACTTCCATTTTTCGTCCGTCTATTAACGAAACCCTATAAGGAACAACGCGAAGCGATCCAGGCGCCTTTTTTCGAAAAGCTTCGCGAGATCACAGGACAGACGCCAGGAAAAGGAGCCGTCATCCTCCGGCCAAAGCCTCTCCAGAAACTCATGCTACCGTTCGCCTGGATTCTCATCGTATCCGC
>JASFEP010000286.1:0-6101 GCA_050124775.1 Candidatus Aminicenantota bacterium | reverse complement strand
AAGTAGAGGACACACTCATTAAGTTCGGTTACAAAGATCTCCGAGTCGAGACTGTCGGTGAATGTTCTCCCGTCTACGAACCTTATGCGGAAACGTTAAGATTCTATGAATCCCTGGGTTTTGAAGTTGAAAAAAGAGGACGATTGAGAACCGACTTGGGATACAAATGGAGACATTCGATCCTGCGGAAAAGGCTTCCTATCGAGTAAACCAATTTTTATGTGTCCTCTATGAAAATTGACAATTCAGTTCATAAGGTCTATTCTTTAATTGAGATATTCCTGGGGGATATTGATAAAGGAGCATAAATGTCTCGATGTCTCCTTGTTTTAATTATGTTTGACGTGACTGATTTCGCACGTTCGGTATCGAAAACTAAGAAGTAAGGAGTCTGGAATGATCGCTCATCAAAAATCCGAACCAAATTTTTGCCCTCATTGTTGGGGAAAAAAAATATGTGACTGCTCATCTTGTGGACTGAAAGTGAGATACCTCAGCTTCGGTGGCAAGTGGTTTAAGTATTATGAGTCGGGACGATGCAGGGTGTGCGGTGGAAAAGGGAACGTGTCGAGCGCAGATTAAATTCAACTTATTTCAGCTCTTATCCGTACTGAATTATAGAGAGCAAGTATTCGTTGTATTGATTTTTAATGAAGGATTCTCAAAGTGATATATTTCGCCAATTATCAATTCAGTGAACCGGAGAACTTTCTCAATTGGACAACCGAGGAAAAAGAGGGGATGTTCGCAATTTTGATCAAAAATCCCGCTCCGAAAGCAAAGCCCTATGAAGTGATTTTTTTCGGAGAATCAGGCGATTTGAGCGAGCAGGGCTTCTTCAGGTCATTCCACAGGTATGACTGCTGGATTCGTGAGGCGGGCAGCGAGGCCGATCTTTATATATCCATATTCCCCATGCCGAATTCCACGCGACAGATCAGACAGGGCATAGAATCCTTTTTGATCAAGTACTATAAACCGGTCTGCAATTTTTGAGAGGGATATAAGACGAAAAAATTAACTGCAGTTTTGTTGTTATAAGATTTTTTTTGGTCTGTTTAAGTTATGACTGTGCAGGGAAGGAGGTTTCCGCATCTTTTCCTCGATGGTCGCTCATCATCGTTTTTACAGATTCGGGAATTTCGTGCATGAATTCGATCCCCATTTCATAAAGATCCGATGTGTGAAAGTTTTGTACCCACTTGACCTCCGCAACGACATTGACGATCCTCTTTGTGCGTGATGAAGACAAGGTGATTTTCAGCAATGTCCCCACAGAAAAGTATCTGTCTGTCAAGAGCCTCACACCCGCCTCAGACACATCTCGGGTGAGCGCATAGGTCACGTTTTTCGGTCGGAGCTCCTTTTCTCCGGGATAAAACTCGATAACAACCTTTTTTTCTTCTTTATAACGTTGGTTTTTTCTTTTTTCTTCCATCGGATAACCCCAGCTTCAAAAGATTCTCCAAAATTTGGCTATTCCATCTTATCTTATATCCGTTCTCGGTCAATCGCCTTTAGAGAGGATATCTGGGGTGATTTTTTATTTTATTAGGGACGGGCCAGGCTAAGTTTTACCTTTTAATCGGTTTAACCTAAAATATTAGCTTGAAAACTGTCTTAAATTACCCATTTAGGGGCCAAAAATTGCACTCTAAGGGAAAGGAACCGGAAGATGGATAAAACTGAAGAACAAATAACAAAACAAGAAGCTTTAAGCCAAATCCAATCAGCTCTTCGCAGAGCTGCGCTACTGTATCACTCCTTTTCAAGAATTCTTATCGATGAATTCGGCGATAAACAGGGAGAATATCTCATCCGGAAAGCGATAGATGTATACGGAGCTCGTATCGGAGAAGAGGCAAGGGAAGCGGCTCAGAAAAATGGCCTCCCTCCAGTGCCTGAGAATTTTGCGAGCGATCTCCCTGATATCGCTTGGGAGGTGGAGAGCGTTGTCGTCGATGGCGAAGAGAGAGCTAGAGTCCATCATTGTCCCTTAGCATCAGAATGGCTCGAATGGAGCGATCCCAAAATAGCCAGGCTTTACTGTCATGTGGATCAGGCCAAGATGAAGGCCTACAATCCGGATTATGAATACATACATATTAAAAATATTCTCGATGGGGATCCTTACTGTGAGCTTGCAATAAGAAAGACAGGAGACGAAAAAGCGGCGGAAAATATATCCAGCGAAAAAGATACAAAAAACAGAACCGTCCCCAATACTGTCCGATGGTTGTATGGACGCTACACGAGAGAGGCCCTCATGGCCATGGATCCGGCCTGTCTGCGTGCCCTTTTCCGCGAGCGAATCCACCACACCATAGAGGTCGATCTCTATCCTATCATCCTCGGGAAAAAGCCGATGAGGCCCAACATAGGGCGGGAGCCCGAACTGATCCTCGATGTATGGAGAAAAAGAGGCTTCCCCGAGAACGAACCGGATCTGGAGTGGGGGAAGACATACATCGAAATGGCACAACGCCTCCGCGCTGGCAAAAACGTCACACTTCCTGTTCGAAGCTCTACGAAATTCTCAAAAAAAGGTGCCGCATTGCTTAAAAAACTCATATGGGAGAGAAGATCTATCCGCGACTGGATCCCCAACAAAGAAATCCCGGATGGATTGATCGATCAGATTCTCGATGCAGGACGAGCTGCACCTACCGGATGTAATCTGGAGATTACACGATTTGTCGTCATCAGAGATTCTGAAGAAGCAAAAATGGTGTGGAGCGACATCCCCACCCCGATGGACAGTTGTGTTCTGATCGTGGTCTGTTATGACACGCGGATTTACAAAACCCTTGGGCACGACCGCCTCATCCCCCAAAACCAGCTATACGATTGTGCCGCCGCCGCCGATCACATGTGCCTCATGGCCCACATCCTGGGCTTAGGGGCCGTCTGGCTTACCCGCACAGAAAAAACCGCTCAAACCTTCAAAGAAAAATTCGGCCTCCCTGATTATCTAGAACCAGCCCTCCACATCGCTGTCGGCTGGCCTGCCATCGACACCATAAAAAGCCAGCGAATGCCTCTCAAGGAAATGATCGTAAATAAGAAGTCCAGTAGCAAAGGAGAAGATTAAAAACTCTGGATTAGCTTTTTTGAGTTTGCCGAATTATGGATTCGCCCATCAATCGTAATACTCTAATCCCAGATGTGTGATGAGCTCCTCCCCTTGAAGATGACGCAGAGTGTTTTTCAACTTCATAAGCTGTATAAACAGGTCGTGTTCAGGATAAAGCTCAGGCGCACACATCGGGCTCTTGAAGTAGAACGACAGCCATTCCTGGATCCCCTTCATCCCGCTTCGCTGGGCCAGATCCATAAATAGAGCCAAATCAAGAACGATCGGAGCTGCCAGTATACTATCCCGGCACAGAAAGTCGATCTTGATCTGCATGGGATATCCTAACCAGCCGAAAATATCGATATTATCCCATCCCTCTTTGTTATCACCCCGCGGGGGGTAATAATTGATCCTCACCTTGTGGTAGAGGTCTTTGTAGAGCTCCGGGTAGACATGGGGCTGCAATATGTATTCGAGCACTCCCAGCTTGCTTTCTTCTTTCGTCTTGAAAGATTCAGGATCATCGAGGACTTCACCATCACGGTTGCCCAAGATGTTCGTCGAAAACCACCCGTTCAGTCCGATGAGCCTTGCCTTGAATCCCGGGGCAAGAATGGTTTTCATCAAAGTCTGCCCGGTCTTGAAGTCTTTTCCGGCAATCGGTACACCCTTCTCACCGGCCAGTTCATACATCGCCGGGATGTCGACCGTCAGATTGGGCGCACCATTGGCGAAGGGCACACCGGATGCAATCGATGCATAGGCATAGACCATACTCGGCGCAATCGCCGGGTGATTTTCTTTCATGGCCTTTTCGAAAGATTCGAGTGTCTCATGAACAGGGTCAGGCCTCATAAAGACTTCCGTGCTTGCGCACCAGATCATAACCATTCGGCTCAAACCATTTTGTTCCTTAAAGGCCTGAATATCATCCATCAGCATCTGTGCAAGGTCATATTTTGTGGCGGCATTCTTAACATGCTCTCCATGCAACTTTTTGACATAATTCTGGTCGAAGACTGCCTTCCAGGGCTCGATCCCTACGATATCGTCTCGGACTTGATCCAGCAATTCCTTGTGAAGAACACCCGCATTGAGTGCCGACTGATAGACATTATCTGTAAAGATATCCCACCCACCGAACACGAGATCGTCAAGCTCTGCCAACTCGACAAAATCTTTGATCCTGGGAATTCTTTTCTCCGTTCTTTTGCCCAGTCTGATCGTTCCCATCTGCGTTAGAGAACCGTACGGTTGGGATAAGCCACGTTTAATGGCTGATACGCCCGCAATAAATGTTGTGGCCACTGCACCAAGCCCGGGCGTCATTATTCCCAACTTGCCATCGGCTTTTTCAATCGGGGTGTTTTCGCTCACTTTGATTCCTCCACCGTGATTTCTAAAAATCGCACACACACATCATGAATGCGACCTAAGATTCTATATGAATTTGATATTTTTTTCCATCGGAATTCACATTTCTCGTTCTGCTGTCTTGAAAGGTTATTTTTTGCTTGGTATATTGTAGGTAAATTGTCAGAATTCCATCTGGGCCGATAATTTCTCCGATGGAATCGTCTCAAAAAGGAAAGCCATGAAAAAAGCGATTATTACTCTCGGACTTATAATGGGTATCTTCACCTATCTCTACGGCATCCAGGAACTGCCGGACGTATTCATAGATGGCACAAAATGGAAATCCCTTTCGATGGAGGCGAAGTTGGGATACCTGATGGGATTCCAAGAGGGATTGAAGATATCCCGGACCGCTGTTCTCTTAGAGAAAGACAATATTGAGCCGGAAGATCCCTTCAGCGGATCTCTCGACCAGATCGAAAACTGGATACAAACATACGAGGTAGGAGAGACGCGGCTAGGTCTTATCATTCTGACGATGGACTCTGTTTACAGCGAGAATTCCAATTCCATGCTTATAGCCGTTGCATTGCTCCCCCTCGTCACAAAAAGGATAAGAGGGGAGATCAGCGCTGATGATTTCAAAGCGAGGCTCGAAAAATTAAAAGACGTCCTGAAATAACGATCGTTCCGGACCGCCTATGCAGGATTTATTGACATCTTTTTGTTATTGTAGTAAATTTATAGGAAATATAGAATAGAGGAGAAAGAAAATGAAATTTTCCGATTTTCTAAAGACTGCCGAGGTTGAAGGTAAAGAAAAACACGTTCCCGAAATCGAAGTGGAGGGGGATAGCAGCGTAAGAGTTATTGTCGGTAAAGAGGTTCCTCATCCGAACACGGTCGAGCACCATATCGAATGGATCGAACTCTTCGGCATTAAAGAAAACGATCAAGTGATCTCCCTTGGAAGAACGACATTCGAGCCTGTTTATGCAGACCCCAACGTTGTGTACAAAGTGAAAGTGGATGAATTCAAGGCCTTTTGTGCTCTGGAATTTTGCAATATCCATGGTGTGTGGCAGAATTGTCTGGAGCTCTGATCTTCATTTGAGGTCGAACCCAATAGATTCAGAAATTTTATCAGTTCTCAACTCCTTGTTTTTCTGATTTTACGACAAACGAGGAGTCCCATCCCTATTTTTGACTTGCCTCTGTGTGCGTTATTTTGCGTTATTTTCAGAGAAATAAATTTTTTTGAAAGATCGCATTTTTTTGTAAAAAACCTTGACTTTTTTACCTACATATCGTACGTTTTATAAAAAAGTACCTACATATTGTGTGCAAAATAGGCAGAATGGAGGACTGTAAAGCTAAAAATTCTACGGGACGGGTTCTGTATTGAAGGATTTTGGTATTAAGGATTTATGAGGAGGGCCGGAGAGAGGAATCCCCGTTCTTCCTGCTCCCTTTCAAGATTAGCTATGCCTTGGATGGGCCCTCCTCTATAATTCTTCCTTAAGTTTTCCGGCCTAATGATGACATAGCCCCGATTTACGGTCAATCGCCTTTTTGGGTGGTATAGGTGATGAGATTTATTGCCATGCAATCACCCTTAAAGGCTAATTCATGCAAGGCTTGGGTGTTCAGAAATCAGTTCTTTTCAGGG
>JASFEP010000285.1:0-6153 GCA_050124775.1 Candidatus Aminicenantota bacterium | reverse complement strand
CACAAGCTCGACGAGCCAGAGACGGCGATCGCCCGTGTGGGAGGTATACCATCCAAAGACACGGCCCTCAAACATCCTCTCCGCTACGTCATCACCTGGTCTTTTGAGCATGTCCTCAGGGAATACATGGTCAAGCTAAAGGTGATAAAAGACGGCCGCATCGTCGAGGTCGATTCGCTAAGTGATCGGGAATACTTCCGGTTCGATAGGTTCGGAAAAGAAGAGGAGCTGATGTGTGCCGTCACGCCCGGGATGCCCAGTTTTGTTCACACGCGGCCTCAGCTCATGGAATTTGCCGAAAAAACGATCCGATGGCCTGGGCATTTCGAAGGGATCGATGCGTTCAAAGAAACGGGCCTTCTCGATCTCGAACCGGTCGATTTTAAGGGATCTAAAATCTCTCCCCGCGAGTTTATGCTATCTCTTTTGACACCGAGGTTACGACCGGAGGTTGGGGACACCGATGTGTGTGTGATGTGGAACGAGATAACGGGTTACAAGGATGGGCGAAAGATCCGCATCGATTATTACATGTGGGATGAGGCCGATCGGACAAACGGAATATCTTCTATGGCACGAGTCACAGGATTTTCCGAAGCGATCTGTGCCCGATTTCTCGCTGGCGGCGAAATCAAAAAGAAAGGCATCGTCCCTCCCGAAGACGCCATCACAGACGATCTCTACGCGAAATACATATCCGCATTGAAGGAAAGGAATATCGAGATCCTCGAGGAGATTACTCAGATTCAGGAATAGAAATCGGAGTTAGACCTAATTGATTTTCGCGAATTTCTGGTATTCTTTAGACTCTTCAATCTCCCACAGCTTTTCCCTCACTTCTTCAGTACACGGACATGTATCATTTGCTTTGAGGAGAGTTGTTCAGAGTTTTCCATATCTGTTCGATGTTCCGTTCATGGAGATCGAAAGACGTGCTGACCCAACGGGTGCCTAGATGACTGAGATGGGCATAGCGCTCACTGAAAGAAAGCTTCTGCTTGACCTGTTCGAGTGTCCATTCTTTCTGTTTGGCTGCATAGACGGCTTCCCAAAGATCGCTCAGGTAGTCGAGCTGCATCCTGATATCATCGATGGTCATCAACTCTCCATGACAGCCGATGATATGCTGGATCTCGATCTCTTTGTCGATAAAAGAGCTGAATACAGCCTTCCATCGGTTCAAATCCGTTTTTTCATCGAAAAGGGGAACTCTATGTTCGACAAAAATATCCCCCACCACTAAAAGCTTTTCTTGTGGCACATGGATCAAAATATCGCTTTGGGAATAACCCGGCGTGCAATAGCAAAGCTCCAAGGTCACATCCCCGACCTGAAGGTTTAGCCTGTCGTTGAACGTTATGGACGGCTTCGTATACCTGAATCCTGAAGCGAGGAGATCGGCCATTTCGCTCCAATAAAGCATGGCTTCCTCGAGTTTAGTCATTTGTGAAGGATCATCCGGACCCGCATCGATTTGATCCTGTATTATCTTGAGCCTTGGAGCCATCCCTTCTTTGATATTGATGTCTTCGATCGTTTTGTGGAGGCTGTCAATGTGATCGATGCAATTTTGGTGGCCGATAAAGACAGCATCCGTGAAAGCCGGGCTTCCCCCTATATGATCCACTCCGGCGTGGGAATAGATGAGATAGGCAAAATCCGTTCGGTTAAAAACTTTCTCTACCACACTCCGGATTTTTGTCCCCATCTCCGGTTTGTAATGCGCATCGATCATGACGATGCCATCTGTTGTGGCGACCGCTGTCACATTGGACATGACCGGTGATTCTCCCGTTTTAATGAAAAGAACACGGCCGCTGAGCCTTTGTACTTTGATAGGGATCTCCGGCGCCGTTTGTGCAAAAACAGCCGGCACCCGGATAAATAGAATTAAAAACACCCAGACGAATTTTTGAATACGCATCGGTTTCCCCCAGTTTAAAAATGAATATTTTCTAACCATATTTGTTCCGCTAATTCTATTTACGGAAATAACGCATTCGCGTTTCAATTGATTTGACATCTCTTTTCCCCTTGATATAACTTATGCATAATTCAGACCCGTGATTATCGCGCACTTAATATTATGAAGACGAATGAACGCATCTTCCTCCAAATCTTAAAAAGTAGGCTTTTGATCTTCAATCTCTTTTTGATCTGTGTACTCTTTCAGATTTATCTCATAAGCCGGCTGGCATTCTTCTATCATATGTTAAAAGTGTTGTTTATCATCGAGATTTTACTGCTTATATCAGGTCTTTTCCGGCAAACAAAAAAACAAATGTTCATCATTGTTTGTGTTGCCTTCGTTGTATTGATCCGCATCCCCTTCTATTCCCATTCAGAGGGTATGGTACTCTCGTCGGATAATGCTCAGGAGGCCCTTCAATCTTTTGAAATCAGGGATTCTAAGACAGCCCCCTTTTTTCTCCTCGATTCCAGCGGACATAACGGAACGCTGAAGTATCTGTGTGTCGCTTTCATCTACGATGTGATCGGCACGACTCATCACTATCTGTATTTTGTATTGTTCCAACTCGCGATTTTTCTCGGTTTCTTATTTCTTATTTATGAGATATTCCAGTCATTTATCGATAGAAACCTCCTTACGGTTTTTATCCTGGCAAATTTCGCATTCATAGAGGTTATTTTTGACTATTCGCTCTTCCTCAGGGGAGGGCCCTATATGGAAATGCTTTTTTTCGTTTTCCTCGGCATCTATCTCTTCGATTTTTCTTTGAGAGACAAAACGAGCATATTCTTATCCAGTTACTTCTTCCTTTTTTCTGTATACATCCATCCCTTGGCCGCATTTTTTGTGGTCGCTTTTTTTTTCGTTGCGTTCATCCATACCATGAAGCAACGCCAATTTTTCTCGAATGCCGCTTTAATCCTGGGCGGAGCGTTGGCCGGGAGCTACCATCTGTTCTATTATCAACTTTTTTATCCCAAACCCCTATCTAAAGGCGGTTGGTACCGGACGGAATTCCTCTCCTTATCCGATATCTCTTTGAGCCGACTGCCAAAGATGTTAGGTCAGCTGTTCACCGATTTCAAGACAGTCTTCGAAAATATTCTCAGCTTCGAATTTAATTATGGGACCTTTTTTTTCCGTGAAGGAAAACAGATCGAGTCGCTCCTGATCTTTTTAAACCGAACAACAGTCTATCTATCTTTCGGAGTGCTTGTCTTAGGCCTTTTCTTCGCTGTAAAAACACTCATCGACCATAGGGGAAAGGATAAAAAAGAACCGGTATGGGTCTATCTTTTTTTTCTATTCCTCTTGGGTATCATTTTGGGCCGGCTGCTCCTCTTAAGTCCAAAACCATTCTATGAGCCCAGACACAATATCGACCTGGCTGTTTGTGTTTTTATGAGTTATCTCTTTGTCTTTTCCCGCATGTATAAAATTAAAAAGCTCCTGTCTTTCAAGTCCCTGGTGCTGTTTTTACTCCTCATGGCCTTCACTTTCCCTCATGCCCACTACTTTCTAAAGGCCGTCAAGTTCAAGGAGGCTTCCCATAAAGAGATTTTATCCGTTTTGGAAAGTAACGGGGTCAAATACCTGACTACAGATTGGGTGATCGCATACTCTATATATCTGCTCTCGGAGAGACGGATCAAAGTCTCGGATTCGCTGGGTCCGGTCAGCATTCCCTTTTTCTATCCCGAGCTGCGGGCTCAGGTCGATAGAGTGCCAGCGTCTCACAAGGCCTACCTCTTTTTCTCGGACAAGTACCCTCATACGGAAGATCATAAAAAAATCACGCGTTTCAAGAGAACCAGCATTCTAGATCGACTCAACCGGCAAAATATCCCGCGCAGAGTCATAAAACTCGAGTATTATACGATCATCATTCCTGAACCCGCCCGCTTTCTCCAGAGATCAAGATCCCGATAAAATCATCAATCAAAAAACACTACGACAAACATGCCCAGTGATGGATTTACATACTAAGATAGTGAGAAAGCCGCAGTTACAAAGGGTGTGAATATTATGGATGTTTCTTATAAAAACCCCTAAGGTCGTACAGCTTTATCCTGATTAAGTCCAAAAAAGATGCGAACGTCTCTCTGAGAATATGGACTTTGCTGTCAGCGTAATTTGTCCACTCGATAGGAACCTGTATCCAACGGAGGCGAAACTTGCGCTGGGCAACGTACAAAACCTCGGAATCGAAACTGAATCCATTCAACTTTACAATCTGAAAGATTTGTTTGGCCGCCCCTCTCCGGAATCCTTTAAAACCGCAGGTGACATCTTCGACGTCTTCTATACCCAGCAATCTATTCAGCCAGATGTATGTTCGTCCCATAAAGCGGCGAAGCCAACTCTGGGGCACGATGATCCTGGAATCAGGGTTCCTCCGCGAACCGATCACGACATCATAGCCCTCCTCGAGAAGAAGCCAAAGTTTTTCCACCTCCTTGATGGGAGTAGAGAGATCCGCATCGGTAAAAATCACAAAACGGCCTCTGGAATGAAGGATACCGATGCGCACAGCGTACCCTTTCCCTTTATTTTCGGGGAGTGAGATCAACCCTAATCGGGCTTGATCTTTTTGGAAATCTTTGACGATCTGGCTTGTTCGATCGGAACTGCCATCATCGACGACGATGACTTCATTTCTGTAGCTCTGTTGCTGGAAGTATTTTTTAACCGATTCCAATGTGTTCGGTAGACGCCGCTCTTCATTATAGGCAGGAATGATAAGGGAAAGGTCGATTTTCTCATCGCTCACCTCCCTGTAAAAAGACACCGCACTGGGGCTGAATGCCTTTTTCATCCTTCACCCGTCTGATTAGCTTCTCTCAAGACAGGTTTCATTGTATGCAAAACCAGAAATCGAATACAAGGAATATTTCCTTATAATCTTAATCTTTACGAGGGATTATGAGTCCGACAATAATTTGCTGAACTCGCGGGTTTCGCAGTGGTGTTTGATAGACTTCCCTTTGACCAGATAGATGACATCCTCACTAATGTTGGTAGCATGGTCGGCTATCCTCTCCAAATGGCGACCGACTAGGATTAGATCTAATGCCCTTTCGATATTCTTTGCATCCTGCATCATATAGGTCAGAAGCTCACGAAAGATCTGATCGTTAAGATCGTCCACTTCATCATCACGTTTGCATACTTCGACAGCAAGATTGGCATCCCGGTTGACAAAAGCGGTTATGGAATCCCTGACCATCTCCTGAGCCAAACCGGCCATGCGGGGGATATCGATCAGAGGTTTCAAAGCGGGCAATTTAAGGAGTTGCAGGGTGCGTTCGGCTATGTTAACAGACTGGTCGGCAATGCGCTCAAGCTCACTGCCGATGCGGTTGATGGAGGTGATAAACCTCAGATCTTTGGCCATGGGCTGTTTGAGAGCCAATAGTTCCATGCAGAGCTGGTCTATTTCGACGTCCAAAACGTTGATCTTTTTTTCCTCTTCAAAGACTTTATTGGCCGTTCCTTCATCCCTGTCTTTCAATCCGGTCACAGCTAGAGTGATGGTTTCTTCTGTCAGAGCCGCCATATGGAGCAGTTTTTCTCTGAGCTCTTTAAGTTCTGCCTCAAAATGTCTTTCCATCTTTCCCTCCTCAATCCGGAAGATCTTATCCGAATCTCCCGGTTATGTAATCCTCAGTGAGTTTATTCGCCGGATTGGTGAAGATCTTGCCGGTCTCATCGTACTCGATCAGCTCTCCCAACATCATGAAAGCCGTGTAATCGGAAACCCGCGCCGCCTGTTGCATGTTGTGAGTAACGATCACCACAGTATAGCTATCTCTCAATTTATGGATCAAATCCTCGATCTTAGCGGTAGCGATGGGATCGATGGCGGAGCATGGCTCATCGAAAAGAATGACCTCTGGTTCGACGGCTAATGTGCGCGCGATGCACAGCCTTTGCTGCTGTCCTCCTGATAGACCGAAGGCATTATCTTTCAAGCGGTCTTTGACCTCATCCCATAGGGCTGCTTCTTTAAGGCTTCTTGTCACGATCTCTTCAATCTTTTGGCGGTTCTTCATGCCATTGACGCGCAGGCCGTATGCGATATTATCGAAGATGGATTTTGGAAAAGGATTGGGTTTTTGAAAGACCATTCCAATGGTCTTTCGCAACTCGACGACGTCCACTTTGGGACCGAGTATGCTTTC
>JASFEP010000284.1:0-6154 GCA_050124775.1 Candidatus Aminicenantota bacterium | reverse complement strand
CGTATTCAAGACAAAGTTCTCAATGATCCTCCCTATAACTTTGTCTTGAATACGTCACCGAACACCGAGGCCAGGCCCAAACGTCCGGACCAATGGGCGACTCTCAAGTACGACTATCACTGGCACATAGACATCATTCCCAGATTGGTCAGGATCGCGGGATTCGAATGGGGAAGCGGTTTTTACATCAACCCGAGCGTTCCTGAAGATGCTGCAAAATACTTGAGGGAATCGAGAAAAATAGATTAATTCAAGCTCTGCCAGACGCTTCCGTTATCTCGCCGAGATTATCAGTTATCCTTGATGTCATCTGCTCCGGCAAGAGCCGCCAGCGCCAGTTTCCGGTTTTTGTTGCCGGCGTGTTCATCCGCGCCTCTTCTCCCAGGCCTAAAACATCCTGCATGGGAACGATAAGTGTGTTTGCCAGAGATGTCGCTCCCAGACGGATAAATTCCCATGGCATATCCTTTTCCGGGACCGTTCGGCCGATATAACGGAACACGCGTGCCTTGTCCTCAGGTCCTGCCTCCTTATCAAACCAGCCCCGCACTGTGTTGTTATCATGAGTACCCGTATAGACGAGACAATTCTTTTCGTAATTATGGGGTAGATAAGGGTGATCAGGATTCTCTTCCCCGAAAGCGAAAAGCAAAATCTTCATTCCCGGAAAGGCAAAGAAGTGCATGATCTCTTTGACGTCGTCCGTGATTATGCCCAGATCCTCTGCTACAATCGGTAAGGGCTTGAATCTCTGCGTGATTGTTTTAAAAAAATCCATCGCAGGAGCCTTGACCCATCTCCCCCTTGTGGCTGTTTTTGCCCCAGCCGGAATTTCCCAATAGCTGACAAATCCGCGAAAGTGGTCGACTCTTACGATATCGAAGAGTTTGAGGTTATAGGCTAAACGCTGGATCCACCATTCGAATTTTTTCTGCTGCATCACATCCCAGTTAAAAAGAGGATTCCCCCACAGCTGTCCGGTCTTACTGAAATAATCGGGGGGGACTCCCGACACAAATTGAGGCTTTTTCTCTTCATCGAGCTTGAACAAATCCCTGTGAGCCCAGACATCAGAGCTGTTATGAACCACATAGATGGGAATATCCCCGATGATCCGGACTCCTTTCTTTTGGCAATAATTTTTCAATCCGGTCCACTGTTTATCGAACACATACTGGTGAAACTTGGCTCTCTCGACCTCGCGATGAAAATTGGCACTCACGCCATCTATAGCCCCTGGCTTCCTGTCTCTAAATTCTCTGGGCCATCTGTGCCAAGATTGTCCCCTATGTTCGGATTTTAAAGCCATAAATAGGGAATAATCCTCGAGCCAGAAGGCATTGTCCTCGCAGAACTTCACGTACTCCTCTTTATTCACCTGCTTCACAAAGCGATCAAAGGCCGATGCCAGCAGCTTTTTCTTGAATGGGATAACCCTGTGATAGTCGACACGCTCTCTCGGGAAGTGGGGCAGAGATCCCACAACTCTGTGATCGAGCATGCCATCCTTGACCAACAACTCCAGGCTTATGAGAAGCGGATTGGCCGCGAACGCAGAAAAGCTGTGGTAGGGCGAATTTGCACCTGTAAGGTCCGTGGGATTTAAGGGAAGGATCTGCCAGTATCTTTGCTGAGAGGCTGCCAGAAAGTCCACAAAGGCATAAGCTCCTGGTCCCAAGTCTCCGATACCATCAGGGGAAGGAAGGGAGGTGACATGAAGAAGAACGCCGCTTCCCCTTCGTTGCATTGGGCTATGGCACATCAATCCAATTCACGCTCTCACAGACATTGGACAGAAAGATGAGGTCCGATAGTCTTCATCAATTCCATCCAGCGCTTTGCAACGGGATCCCCGGACTTCTCTCGTTCTTGCATCTCCTGCCTAAGACTTTGACAGAGTGTAAAATAGACATTCTGACTCTTCCAAAGATTTAAATCTATGGGAAAATTTTTTAAGGTGTCGAGCAGATTATCCACCTGTTGCAGCATGGATAAATTCTCTGGCTCGGTCTGAAGATTGCCTAACATCGTGCTGAGCTTGGCACTTGTGAGGTATCCCAAGAGGGATTTGTCTGGAGCCATGCCCCATTTCTTGAATTCGTCAATTATTTTCTTCAGACGTTCGAGATCCAATTCCTCTTCTTCCATTATCCTCTTATAATCGGCATTCAGGATAAATTCCATCGCTGCGGCGAAGGACCGGGGAAGAGGTATGTTGTTCTCTTTCAAAGCATACATGACTGAATAATGACTCTCAAAAATATGACGGAGCGATTCCTCTGCTTCCTCGATCGTGGAATCGAGGATGAGGTTCAAGACCTCGCGTTTTTTGTCTCTTAAAAGATGCCAGAGGGAATAATTGTGATCGCCAAAATGCTTATCCATCAATCGAATCACATTGGGGATATCGCCTTTGAGGAAGGTATCTTTGATCTCGTTCTGCATCAGCGCAAAGGCAGATTCATCGGAAAAAGGCCTCGCTCCGCCATTGAGATTTTGGTTGCCGAAGAATAAAACGGCATAACTGATCGTCTCCTCCTCCCAAGTTGTAATCGAGCGGAGCTTCGCCTTTCCCACAGCCAGCTTCAACGAAGATGATTCGATCACTTCGGAAAACTGGCTTTGAGCTGTGTAGGCTCCGATTCGGGTCGTCTCTGGATACTCTTCGAAGAGAGAAGACACCGCATAATGGACACCTATCCGGAGCAGGTCCAACACGGCAGGCTTCACCTGTTGCGCATAAATTTGCGCACCGTTATCGAAAGCCTTGTGATTGCACGGAGCCCTCTCGATCTTTGCCACATAAGCGGGCTCAAGATCTTTGCCGGTCATTTCTTTCACCAGTTGGAGCGCACGTCCGGCATACCTCATTACCTGAACCGTTTCAATTCCTGAAATATCGTCAAAAAACCAGCCGCAGCTGGTGTACATAAGCATGGCATTCCGCTGCAACTCTAAGAGTTTGAGGACAGTTATTTTGTCCTCATGTCTGAGATCTGGGATTTTATGTGCATGAAAAAAAGACTCCATATTTGTCTTTGACCTGTCCAGCACAACCTCGATGTAGCCATTTCTCATCGCCCAGGGATCTTTCACTCCGCTCGGCATCTCTTCGACATAAAGGGAACTGGCCTGGTCTCTGAGCCAATCCATGGCTTCTCGCAGCGGCCTCCTCCACGCCTGTGTCCAAGAGGGATGCTGGCCTGTATGACATCCACAATCACTGCGCCATCTTTCTACTCCATGAATACAGCTCCAGGAGCTGTTTTCCACGATCTCCACCTCGTACTCAGGCGGGTATCTCTCCAAATATTCGCCATAAACGGTCAAACGCGCGCTGCCACTGGATTGGATTTTGTCCAAACAGTAGGCCAGGGCCATGTCACCGAAGCGGTGATGGTGGCCGTAGGACTCGCCATCTGTTGCGATATGAGCGATCTCGACATCACCCTGGTCCTGAGAAAATGTCTGCAACAACCTTTGGACAAAGACTTCCCCATCCTTCAAAAGGTCGCCAAAAGCGATCTCATGGGAGACGGACCCGTCGTAGAAGAAAAGGATTATAGACTTTCCAGAGGGAAGTCGGACCGCGTAAGGCCTCTTTGAGTCGATCTTTCCCCCCGCAACCTCCACCCAGTCCCGGCGTCCTATCTTTCTGAAGCGCCTTACCTGATGGGGCGAAAGGATCGTGAAGCGGAGACCGTTTTGTGCCATAATTTCCAGGCTTTCCATATCGACCGCTGTCTCTGGGAGCCACATCCCCTCGGGTTCTCTTTTGAACCGATGAAAAAAATCACGGATTCCCCAGATAATCTGGGTGTGTTTATCCTGGGTATTGGCAAGAGGCAAAATCATGTGGCTGTAGGCCTGTGCGATGGCAGCGCCATGTCCGGAGAACGTATTTTGGCTAACTTTATCCGCCTCCAAGAGAGCCGCATAGATTTCTGGCTCTTTGCGCTCCATCCAGGACAATAATGTCGGGCCGAAATTGAAGCTCATCCGGGCATAATTATTCACGATATCGATGATGTTTCTATCTTTATCAAGAATCCGCGCTGCTGAATTCGGCGCATAACATTCCGCAGAAATCCGTTCATTCCAATCATGAAAGGGATAGGCAGAGTCCTGGACTTCGACTTCACCCAACCAGGGGTTTTCCCTTGGAGGCTGGTAGAAATGTCCGTGAATGCAGACGTATTGCTTCATAAAGAATAAATGTTTAAAGAGTAAGAAAAGCGGCTCTTTTTTTTACTTATTCTTTTCACCTTTTGCAAGGGAGACAAATGTCTTTGCAGCTTTTATCTGATAATCGATCTTATCTTCTCGGGCCAGCCAACCGAGGGCTTGATAGACAACAGCCGATTTTTCGTTCAAAAGCTTTGGGAGTTGAGCGACATTCACCTCTCCCTTTTTTTTCAGTACCTTCCAGATTTTACCTGCGGTTTCTCCGATTTTATTTTTCACGGGAATCTCCTTCTCTCAAGATTTTTTTCGATTATGTCGAGCTTCACAAATCTCGAAAATCGTATTTTATCACAGGCTTGAATATCCTGATAGGGACTTTTTTTGTAAGGAATATAATCAACTTTTCTTAAAAACAAGGACGCTCAAAGGGGGGAGATAAAGTGAAAGAGAATACTCTTTGCCATGAATCGGGTTCGGCTTGGCTTCGACCCCCCCCAGGTTTCCCTGCCCGCTTCCGCCGTACTCCTTTGAATCGCTGTTCAGGATCTCATTCCAAAACCCATCCAAAGGTACGCCGATTTTGTAGTTCTCACGCGTTTCCGGTGTGAAATTGTTTACGACAAGAATCGAGTCCTCTGGCGATTTTGCTTTTCTAAGAAAGCTTATGATACTTTTCTCCCAATCGCTAAAATCGACCCATTCAAACCCTCTCTGTTCGAAATCAAACTCATAAAGTGCAGTCTCTTTTCTGTATAGATGGTTCAGGTCCTGGATCCATTTTTGTACGCCCTTATGAAGGGGATCGTCCAAAAGATGCCAGTCCAAGCTTTCTTCATGAGTCCATTCCCGCACCTGTCCGAACTCGCACCCCATAAACAGCAACTTCTTACCCGGGTGAGTGAACATAAATCCCAGAAGGAGTCTAAGGTTTGCGAATTTTTGCCACTCGTCTCCCGGCATTTTGCCGAAAAGAGATCCTTTGCCATGGACGACTTCATCGTGAGAAAGGGGAAGGACAAAATTTTCAAAAAACGCGTACCATATGCTGAACGTCAGCTGATTGTGATGATGTTTGCGATAAATGGGATCCTTTCTCATGTACTCGAGGGTGTCGTACATCCAGCCCATATTCCACTTCATTCCAAAACCGAGACCGCCCAGGTAAACGGGCCGTGTCACCGAAGGCCAGGCAGTGGACTCCTCGGCTATAGTCTGTACATCGGGAAAAGACTCATACACGGCTTCATTCAGTCTTTTTAAAAAGGAGATAGCTTCGATGTTCTCCCTTCCTCCGTACACATTCGGGATCCACTCCCCTTCTTTTCTCGAATAATCCAGATAAAGCATAGAAGCCACGGCATCCAGCCGGAGGCCATCGATATGATATTTGTCCAGCCAGAAGAGGGCATTGCTGATCAAAAAATTACGCACTTCACTGCGCCCGTAATTGAAGATATGGCTTTTCCAATCCGGGTGGAAGCCCTTCTTCGGGTCTTCATGCTCATACAGGTGAGTCCCATCGAAGAAGGCCAGCCCATGCTCATCCGTGGGAAAATGGGACGGGACCCAATCCAGGATGACACCGATCCCATTTTGGTGAAGCTGATCGATGAGATACATAAAATCCTGGGGCGTTCCATAACGGCTCGATGGCGCGTAGTAGCCGACCGTCTGGTAGCCCCACGATCCATAAAAGGGATGCTCCATCACCGGCAAAAGCTCGATATGGGTAAAGCCCATGCTTTTGACATAATCCACCAGAAGAGGGGCGATCTCTCTGTTATCCAATAATCGATCTGGATCTTCAGGTGATCTCCGCCAAGAGCCTAGGTGAACTTCATAAACAGAAAGGGGGGCGGAAAGATCGTTATGTTTTTTTCTGCCAGCCATCCAATCCGCATCTCCCCATTCGTAATCAAGGTGCCAGAATACGTTGGCAGTACGGGGAGAAATCTCCCATAACAAACCA
>JASFEP010000283.1:0-6170 GCA_050124775.1 Candidatus Aminicenantota bacterium | reverse complement strand
TAGATCGATGGCCCTAGGCCATCGATCTATAGGTTCTGGAGGCATAATCTTGCCAGGGGGAATGGGATGTTTTTTCGCGGAAAAAAGAAAAAAAACTTTTTTTTGAAATAAACTTGACAAATAAGCACTCAGATATTATATTATATAATGACTCAAATATTTAGGAGGTTGAAATGGCTATTATTCGTTGGGATCCTTTCAGGGATCTGGTAACACTCAGAGAAAAAATGAATCGTCTGTTCGAAGAGGCCTATTCGGCCCGTGGTGAAGAGCGGGATCTGGTTTCCAGTTCATGGGCCCCATCAGTGGATATCTACGAAACCGAGCAAACACTCGTGTTGACAGCGGAGGTACCAGGTATTGAAGACAAAGATATCGAGATAAAGATCGAGGATAGCACTCTCACTCTCAAGGGAGAGCGCAAGTTCGAAAAAGAGACAGAAGAGGAGAATTACCATCGGATCGAAAGAGCCTATGGGTCTTTCTACAGGTCCTTCTCCCTGCCTCCTTATATCGATCAGGATAAGATCGAAGCCGAACATGAACAAGGCGTGCTGAAGATCACCATGCCCAAAAAGCATGAATCGAAACCTCGAACAGTCAAGGTTCTGAAAGCCACATCAAAAACTGTGCCTGCAAAGAAAAAGAAGAAATAAGGCACTCATTCAAACAAAACAGAACGCCCGGGCTGTGTCCGGGCGTTTTTTTTTGTGCGGACACAGGGGGAATGCATCAGGCTTGCGCGATCGTGAGAGCACGGACCTCTTGAGCGCCCGCCTCGACCAGGAGGCGGCTGCATTCTCCCGCTGTCGAACCCGTAGTGAAGACATCGTCGAGAAGAAGAACAACCTTGCCCCTGATTTCCTCCGGCTTTTTGACGGCAAAGGCCCCCTTCACGCTTTTCACGCGGTCTTCCATGGCCAGGGACATCTGAGGGGGAACATTCTTCACTTTTACGAGATGCTTATCCAGAAGTTGGACACCTCTAGAGTCAGCCACATACTTCGCGATGATCTGGGCATGGTTGTAACCCCGCTCCCTCTGCCTTTTGGGATGCAGCGGCACTGGAACGACGGCATCCAATCCCCACCACAGAGAGTCCTCATGAGCAAGGGAATCGATAGCAAACTTGGCAAGGCCTTCCGCCAGAATGGGGAGATTGTGGAACTTGCAAAGGAGGATGATCTCCTTAAGTTTTCCCCAATATCGACCACAGGATCGATGCCGGGAATAAAGCGGTTTTTCCCGGAGACAGGACCCGCACAAATGAGGATCGACATCTCCCTCGAAAAAGCGCCCGCAGCTTATACAAAAAGACGCCCGTGCTGGCTTAACGCTCTTCCAGCATGCGTTGCAGACTTGCCTATCAGTCGGCGATTCGAGCAAGGCCGAACACAAGCGGCAAAAGGAAGGGAAAAAAATGATCTCGAGAGATCTTAATTTAGCTAGGTATTCATTCAAAAAGAAGAGCTTCAAGAAGCCTCTTCCTCTTCTTTTTGCTGGCATACGATGCACAGAGGAGCCCATGGGACAACATTCAGTCTTTTTTTCGTGATCGTTATCCCGCAGCTCTGGCAAATCCCGAATTCGGGCGTTTCGACCCTTTTCAGCGCGTCATCGATCATAGCCAGCTTTTGCCGCTCCGAATCGGAGAGGCTGAGGAGAAATTCCTTGGTGTAAGAACTTTCGGCTTTATCCCCTACGTCCTGAGCGATCCCTGTCTCCACTTGTTTGCTTTCGGAATAGAATTCACTCAATTGATGGTTGAGCTCCCGTTTTTTTTCCAGGAGCCTTTTTTTATACCGTTCTCTCTCTTGTTTATTCAACGTGTCCCCCTTACTTCGCGTACTGTTTTCCGCGAGCGATTGATAAGGAGCGATAGATCTGCTCCAAGACCATGATCCGGCTCAGCTCATGAGAAAAAGTCATCCTCGAAAGGGAAAGATGTGTGTCCGCCCGGTCCAGCACTCTTTCCGCCAATCCCAAAAATCCTCCCACGACAAAAGTGGCAGCGCGCGAGGATCCTGCGGAGATTCTTTCCAGAAACCGCGCCAATTCTTCTGAGCTCATCTCTTTTCCTTTGTCGAAAAGACAGATAATATAATCATCTTTAAAGTGTTTTTCAAGCCTCTCAGCCTCCAGATCTTTTATTTTCTCTCCATCTTTCTCAGATAGTCCTTTGACATCTTTCGTTTCGATAAGCTCACAGCGTTCTATCTGATTAATTCTCCGTAAGTAATAATCCTGCAGATTTCTCAAATCCGCATTCCGGGTTTTTCCCGGCCATAAAATCTTTATCTTCACAAAAAGAGCCTTTTTTATCTCCCGTCTATCACTGCCCGCCTAATCAAAAATAAAAATAGTTCATAAAAAATAATGACTTATCGTCAAAATGTCAATAGCTTTTTGTGAATTTTAAGCATCCTTTGAGATGTGAACACTTGAATTCATGCCGCTGATAAGGCGCCCACAGGGATGGTTCGAAAACATTCTCGGTTTCCCCAGCGAGGAAATTTCGCTCGGACATGGGGGCATCACTCACATCTCCTTCCGGGAGATTAGCCTTGCCCGCTCAGCCCTTCTCGTGGTTTTCTCCGCCATACAATGTGGACACTCCGACATCATTCACGGATTCGTGGACGTTTGGTTAAGGAAGTTAGAGGGTAAGTTTTACGCCGTCGCCCCACAATTTCTCGAGGGAATAATACTCCCTCGCCTTGGCCGAGAATATATGTACGATGAATTCTCCGTAGTCCATCAAGATCCATTCCGCATGTTCTCTGCCTTCCACGCTCAAAGGCCTGATCGACAGATCCTTCAGATCTTCTTCTATGCCCTCGCAAATGGCGACATTCTGCCGGGATGAATTCCCGTTCATGATGATAAAAAAATCGGTGAAGGAAGATATTCCGGTGAGATCCAGGATTACGATATCTTCTGCTTTTTTCATCCGGCTGGCCTCTACGGAAATTTTTAAACTTTCTGGAATTTCTCTTGTTTTGACTGTCTTCTCGCTTTTAGAATTCATTTTTTCTCAAATAAAGACCTTTCTCCTTGATATAGTTTTCCACATTCTCGGGCACCAGACCCTCTATGGACTGATTTCTCCTCACCCTTTTGCGCACCTCTGTGGAGGAAATATCCAGGGGGGTAATGGAGAGCAGATAGATCTTATGAACAGACCGGCCATCTTTTTCCTCTGGGATGGGCCCGAACACCTCGAGTATTCTTTGGCTGTACTTATCGGGCAGGGTGTTCTTCGCTTCCTCAAGGCGGAATCCGGGCCGGCTCATGACAACGAAAGCGCACTGCTCCAGCACATCCTCATAATCCTTCCAGGTCTCTATGTCCAGAAAGGCATCGACGCCCAGCAAAAAAAAGACCTCTGTCTGCGGGAACATCTCCTTGATCCTGTTCAGTGTCACTATGGAGTAAGACATTCCTTCAGCATCGATCTCGATTGAGGACGGAAAGAATCTGACATGGGAGGACAGAGCGAGCTCGACCATTTTCAGACGATGCTCCGCCGAAGCCACGTCCTCGGATTCTTTATGAGGAGGGATGTATGAGGGGATGAACAGAATTCTGTCGAATGAAAAGGTTCTCTGTACGTCTTCCGCAGCCTTCACATGGCCGCAGTGGATAGGATCGAAGGTTCCTCCGAAAAGTCCGATTGTTTTGGTTCTTTTACTCATGGGGACTTTCCTCGATCTTCTCTAGGGCCTTCCACATCGCATCGACCACCGGTTTGAGCCCGGTCTTTCGGAGGGCGGATATGGCAAAAACCGGCACTCCTTCCTTTTCGGCCATTTTTTGAAGTTTCTCCAACCTTTCTTCTGAAGCCGAAAGAAGGTCTATTTTGTTGGCCACCACGATCTGAGCCCGCTTTCCCAGACGCGGATCGAATGCTATGAGCTCCTTGTTCACCGTAAAAAAATCCGCTACCGGATCCCTTTGCGAGAAGGGGGAGATATCGATGACGTGGACCAGCATCTTTGTGCGTTCGATATGTTTGAGGAACTTGACGCCCAAGCCGTGCCCCATATGGGCGCCTTCGATCAATCCGGGGATGTCGGCGACGACAAAACTCTTGAACTCGTCCACATCCACAACTCCCAGGTTAGGGACGAGGGTGGTAAAAGGATAATCGGCGATCACGGGTTTCGCCGCCGATATCCGGGAGATCAAGGTGGATTTCCCCACGTTCGGAAACCCCACCAGCCCCACATCCGCGATCAGCTTGAGCTCGAGGACAAGGTCCTTCTCCTCTCCGGGCTTTCCCTCCTGGCGAAAGCGGGGAGCTTGCTGCGTTGAGGACACAAAGGATGCATTTCCTCTTCCGCCTTTACCTCCCTTGGCGGCAAGAAACTTCAGATCGGGAGAGACAAAATCGAAGAGAACATCCTCCTTGTCGGCTTCCCTGACTACGGTCCCCACAGGCACTCTCAACTCCAGGTCTTTACCGCTTCGCCCCTGACGATTTCCTCCCTCGCCGTGGGCGCCCTTTTTAGACTTGTTGATGGGATGATAACGGAAATAGGCCAGCGAGTTTATACTCTTTGTGGAGATCAAAAAGATGTTTCCCCCGTTACCCCCGCGGCCGCCGTCCGGACCCCCGCGAGGAACACCGCGTTCCCTCCGGAAGCTCACACACCCATCGCCGCCCTTGCCTGCTTTGAGGGTCACCTTGACTTGGTCGACAAACATATTGAAAGGAGTACAAACCTCCTAGGATGGGATGACCGAGACGAATTTTTTATTTTTTCCTCTTGTCTCGAAAAGGACCTTCCCGGTCTCTAAGGCAAAAAGCGTGTCGTCTTTGCCCCGGCCCACATTCACTCCGGGCCTGATCGGCGTCCCTCTTTGCCGGACCAGGATAGAGCCTGCGTTGACGAACTGTCCTGCCGATCGTTTAACGCCAAGCCTCTTGGAATGGCTATCCCGTCCGTTTTTAGCACTTCCGCCTGATTTTTTATGTGCCATCCTCTTACTCCTTGGTTATTTTCCTTTTTTGGGTTTGGCCGATGCTTCGGTTTTCTTTTTTGCAGGGGTTTTGGTTTTCGGTTTCTGAGCTTTCGCTTTCTTACCTGGTTTTTCCGCAGGCGCCTTTGCGGCCTTCCTGGCTTTGGCTTTTTTCGGCTTCTCCGCTACGGCCTTCTTTTCTTCTTTATCAACTTTGGCTTTTGCCTCGACCGGCGCTTTCTTCTCCGCTTTAGGTTTGGCTTTTGGTTTTGCTTCCGTTTTTTTCATCACTTCTGGTTTCGCTTTTGGTTTGGCTGTTGCTTTCTCGACCTTTGGCTTCGGCTCGGCCGCCGCCTTCTTTTCTGCTTTCGGTTTAACTACTGGTTTTGGTTTCGGTTTTTCTTCGGGTTTTGCTTTGGCTGCTTTCCCTCCGGCTAAAATCTCTTCGATCCTGATTCGGGTGAGCAATTGTCTGTGCCCGGCCTTTTTTTTGTACTGTTTTCTTCTCTTCTTCTTGAAGACAATGATCTTCTCGTCCTTAAATGTCTCGAGGACCACAGCCTTGACCTGGGCTTTATCCACATAGGGAGTGCCGATCATGGCCTTGCCATTGTCTTCCACGAGCAAAACTTCGTCGAAAGTCAAACTTTTTCCTGCTTCGATATCCCGTTTTTCAATCTCGAGCACATCGCCCGGCTCGACCCTGTACTGTTTTCCTCCGGTTTTGATCACTGCAAACATCTTTCTACCTTTATAGGAATATTATAATTAATGTCTAAAAGAGACGGTGCCTAAATTTAGCATATACCTACACTTATGTCAATATTCCAACGGCCTTGACAAATCCCCCCCTTTTTCTCTAACTTAGTTATGATTTTCCATCTTACACAGATCCTGGGCGGTTAGCTCAGCGGAAGAGTACCTGCCTTACAAGCAGGGGGTCACTGGTTCGAACCCAGTACCGCCCACCAGATTTTCCCCGGGGAAAGAGGGTATTTCCGGTTGGTTATCCTTTCAATCCCAGTACCATAATTTCAGCGTTTTTCAACTGAATCTGTTACAGATTCGTTACACGAAAGAAGAGCGGAAGCATCTAATTAATTGAAAATGAGTTTTTTAGAGGAGACAATACGCTGGACTCAAAATCCAGTTCACCTCACGGTGAGTGTGGGTTCGACTCCCTCCTCCGGCACCAGTTTACCCCAGGA
>JASFEP010000282.1:0-6184 GCA_050124775.1 Candidatus Aminicenantota bacterium | reverse complement strand
AAGAGCATGTCAAGATAGATATATCAGTAGAATTAAAAAAAGGACTATTGGTTTCTCAACGCAGCCAGCCTCTGCCTCGCATCCTCCAACTCAGCATAAACCGGATCAGCATCCTTCCACAAGTCGAGGAATATTTCGTATTGATCGATGGCTTTGTCTTTCCAGCCTTTCTGCTCGTACAATGTCGCCAATTTGTAATGATACAGCGGATGAATAAGACGCCTATCCCTATCCTTTAGGTCAATAGTCATCAGCCGTTCGTATTCGGCTATGGCTTTATCTAAATCTCCTTTTTGCTGGTAAGCCCGGGCTACAACATCATTAAATCCACATACATTATTCAGAATAATATCCCAAGGGTAGTCAGGAGAGAGTTTATAATTCAGTTTTTCCCCAACGGCGACCGCTTCATCAAATGAACCTTCAGCTAGTAAAATTTCTGCATAAAGAGAATCATGAAAAAGTTTAAATCCCCATCTACCGAGAGCATCTATTTCAGGTAGGAGGGATTTTATATCAGACAAGCGGGCTTTTGCAGATTCGAACCTTCCTTCTTTAATTTCCAGCTTTCCAGAAGCAACGTTTTTGACTATATTATAGTATGCTGCAGGAGCGTATGATTTGAAGAAATCAAAGTAATTTTTCCAAGATTCTCGTGCAAGTTCATGCTCCCCTTTTTCACGATAGACAAATAACGCCATCCAATCTGCATAAGATCTAACGAGATGATCTCCTTCTGAGTCCGCTATAATCCGTGCTGATTGAATTTCTCCGAGGGATTGATCCATCCTGCCAAGCCAGAAATGATAAAACCCTTTTAACAGATGCGCCACCGATCTAGAGGTTACACTCTTAGCTAAAGGAATATATTGATCCACCCATTTCATTGCCTCTGTATAGTCTTCCCTGAGTGCATTGATATAGCTAATGGCAAAATATGATCCCATTCTACCTGGCCTGATTTCCATGGCTTCTTTGTATTTTGCCACACTCTCATCAAGCCTCCCCAGTAGAAAGTAGGCCCAAGCCAGGGAATCTAGTGGATTGGCTTCTCCTGGACGTATTGTTACATACTTCTTTAAACATTCAATAGCCTTTTCATAATTCCCCGAACGTAAGTGAATGAACGCGCTTTCATTGAGGGGTAATCCGTAGCTGGAATCAAGCTCCAGTGCTTTCTTATATTCTTCCAGTGCTTTATCAAAATTTCCAATAAAATTTTGATAATATTTCCCTAGTTGATAGTGAGCTCGCTTCTCTTTGGGATATTTTTGCGTTAGTTCCTTTATGATTTTAAATCCTTTTTCTCGATTTCGCTCTATAACACTTGAATAAGATGCCTCTATGTAAAGCCTTTCTTTTTCAGCAGTATTCTCAGAGTAAGCCTTGGCTTTTTCGTAAGCCTCCTTTTTGGACTCACCACGCGCAAAACGTGCAAGATAGAGATAGGCCATGGCAAATTCCGGGTCGAGTATTACGGCTTTCTCAAAAGATTGCCGGGCTTCATCCCAATAATACTTTTCATAATCCTCTCTGCCCTGTATGAAGTATTTATATGCTTCGAGTGAAGTTGTTGTCACCTCAGAAATATTCAGCTGAGCTTCATCGATCTTTTGTTGGGATATTTCCATACCTTCAGATATTTTCTCGCTCAGCTCGTCGATCTGAGAAAAAATGCTGTCTTCTCCCTCACCTCTTGAGCTGGCGCTATTCAGTAGTCGTTTTGTTTCAACATCCAGAACTTTGACATCTGTAACAAACGTCTCGCCGACTTTCGCAAAGCTTCCCAGGATAAGAGCCTTTATGCCTTCTCTTTGGCACGCCTGGAATCCCACATCGCTGGTAATGATATCCACGTCTCCTTTATCCATTTGTTTCAGGATATCTTTCATCCGCTCCCATGTGGCCACATAAAAGAATCCTGTATTTTCAAGGTTAGTGATCAACAGATTGGGAATAATCTTTTGGAGTTGGTTTAAAGCTTCATCTCCGGTCTGGTTTTCAAAGCTTATTATTGCTATGGAGTTCTCTATCTTTGGAACACTGACCGTCTCTCCCTGGGGAAGAAACTGCCATATAGCGACAGCGATGATGACAAGAGCAATAATCGTTGCAGGAATAAAGAGCTTCCTTCGAATTAATGTTTGAACAAAGGTCGCACGCCTTGGTTGGATTTTTGTTCCTAAGGGAAGGCCTTCTTCGATGTTTCGCAAATCATTAAGGAGTGCTTCTGCTGTTTGGTATCTTCTCTCTCTATCCTTCTCCAAACAAATAAGAATCAATCTACTTAGATCATCTGAAACATCAGGATTCAGTTTCCTCGGATCCAATGGAAACTGCGATTTATGCTTTAGGGCGACACTAAGGGCTGTATCTCCTTTAAATGGAACCGTCCCCGTCACCATCTCATATAGGATCACGCCCAAGGAATAGATATCTGAGCGATGGTCGGCCTCCTCACCCTCAGCCTGTTCTGGGGATATATAATCCGGTGTTCCAATAATCATTCCAGCTTCAGTGAGTCCCTCAGCCCCGACCGAACGGGCAATCCCAAAATCCATGATTTTTGCATTACCGTTCTCATCGATCATGATGTTCTGCGGTTTGAGATCGCGGTGTACAATACCCAATTTATACGCCACATCGAGTCCTTCACACACCTGTTTGGCAATGTCCAGCGCCTCTTCCTTGAGGAGCTTCTCTTTCTTCTGGATCAGGCTCTTCAAATCCTCTCCCGGAACATACTCCATCGTTATGTATGGCGTGCCTTCTTCCTCATGAAAATCGAACATCCTACAGACATTCATGTGGGTGATCTTCCTGGCCAGTTTTAACTCATTCCGGAATCGTTCGAGCGTGCTCTTTTCAAACGCAATCTCGGGCCTCAATAGTTTCAAGGCCATTTCCTCATCTAACTTCTTATCCCTAACCTTGTAGACCTCACCCATGCCGCCCTTACCCAGCTCTTCGAGGATTTTATATCGGTCAGCGAAAGTTGTCCCTATCGAGAGCTTCTGAACCGGGGTTTCTAACGTTTTTGTTACGGAAGGGATATCCTTGGAAGAATCTAACCGAGTGCCGCAATTCCCACAGAAGCTTTGTGTATCAGGATTCTCTGAATCACATTTAGGACAGTGCGTCGCCATTATTCCCCAAACTTTGCTGGGAAAATCATATAAATTTTTATATCAGGAGTCAAATGGAACAGCGACGATTAGCAGAAATAGTGTTGACGCTCCATCCAACGCATCTTTACAATCCCTCGAAATTCAACCTCATGACTTCCCTTCATATCGAGTCAGTAATGGGATATAATAACCACAATAGGAAGGATTCCCTTGAAACCGAAGATATGGGTTAATAAGTCAACTTCATATAAAGAAGCACAAGAGTTCGATGATTCCTATTATTTATCACTGACTCCGACCGAACGATTGGAGGTCGTTCAATTTCTCCGTGAAGAGTACTGGAAGCTGAAAAAAGATACAAAACATGAACGTGGAAAAAGACTACGAAGAGTTCTTAAGATTGTTAAACAAGCATAACGTCAAATACTGCATCATCGGCGCTTTTGCTGTCGCATTTTATGTCAAACCCAGATACACCAAAGACATCGACATCCTTGTCGAACCCAGCAAAGAAAACGCTCAAAGGATTCTAATAGTTCTGGAGGAGTTCGGATTCGGGGAGCTCGCCATATCCGTTGAAGATCTTATACATGAGGGTAATATCTTACAGTTAGGATATGAGCCTTTGAAGATCGACCTCTTGAACAAGATAGAAGGATTTCAGTTTCAAGATATCTGGCAAAATAAGGTAAAAGGCATGTATGGTTCTGAATCCGTCTTCTTTATAAGTCTGGATGATTTGATTCAGAATAAAAAGATTTCGGGTCGTCTTTCTGATAAGATCGACATCGAACTTTTAGAAAAAACTAAAGAAGGGGAAAAATAGAACCGTCCCCTAAATAAGGTTTCGATTCGAATTCTTAAGAGCAGCCAACCTCAACCTCGCATTCCTCACCTCATCATGAACAGGGTCGGCATCCCTCCAGAGGTTGAGGAATTTCTGGTAATTATAAATAGCTTTGCCTTTCTGGTTTTTCTTCCCTTCTTTGCCGCTATTCAGAGCGGATAAAGTCAGACAAAGCTTTACGTTTCTTTGGCCTTGGCTCATCAGCGGGATATCCTAGTGGCGTGAATGCAATAGGCTCTTCATTCTCAGGCAATCCCAAAACTTCTCTAGCCGCTGATGGGTCAAATGCAGCGATCCAACATGTCCCCAACCCCTGATCTGCTGCAGCAAGAATCAAGTGATCCATTGCAATCGTTGTATCCACATCACTATAATTTTTACCATCCATCCTAGTCCATGCCTCAGCAGGCACTGCACAGGCACAAATCACTATCGGTGCCTTAAAAAACCATTCAGGCTTATAAATTTGCCTTAATTCTGATTCTCGACCCTGAGTATGAATAACGATGAAACGAAAAGGTTGCCTATTAGCCGCTGTTGGAGCTATACGTGCTGCCTCAAGGACCTTTTGAAGTTTTTCATCCTCTATCGGTTTCGATTGATAAGCACGTACGCTATATCTTTTCTTGATTAATTCCAAAAATTCCATCTTTTTCTCCTAACTAATTATTTACCAATTCTACACGATGTATGGGGTATATCTGTTATCAGGTCTCTTTTAATACAGCCACACTCTCCCTCGCATCCTCCGCCTTTTATATCCCGGAATCAGCATCCTTCCAGAGGGTAATTATTTAACCAAGCAGGTATTCCATTTGTGGGAGGCAGGTCAAAAGGATAGCAATTCTTTTGCTATCAGAAATAATGGAGCCATCCCCATTTATTACATTTATTGTTCTTTTTTCAGCTCGAAGGTACCTTCGCCTCCTCCCTGGGAAAAATTGCCGCTGATCTTGGCACCAGTCTCATCCAGCATGCCGTCGAACTGCGGCTCGCCGCTAACATTTGGATCATCGATACCAAAGGTTATTTTTTTTCCCTCGACCTTGATGTCCGCAAGCGCCATCCCGAAGGCTCCTTGGGAGGGGGAATCGACAGTTCCTTTTAGATCACTTTCCTCATCCAGCTCAAAATGACAGACAATATCGATTTCCTGTCCTCCGATAAATACTGCTCCGCTCCAGTCACCGACAAATGCTTTGGAATCCTGAGCCCATAGGGTGCCCGCAATCAATATCATTGCCAACATCATTGTGGGAACAAGATGTTTGAAAGATAATTTTATTTTTATTCATTCCTCCTACCTGAATTGATATCAAGATGTACAAATATGAAGGCGGCAAAAGAGTATCAAGGAATCAGGCAGGTGTCAATTAAAGATGGAACTAAAGATATCTTAAGAATGAAGTTTAGGTCTTTTTTTCGATTTCACCCCAGAGCTCGCTTAGACCAAGCTTATTCGCCCAGATTGCAATATAGGAGCGATCAATCAATTCGGACGATATTTTTAACATGCTGGAAATATCACGAAGATGTTTTTCCGAACGCCCCTCTTTGAAATATTCCAACTTCTTGATGATAACATCCTCCGGGGATGCAAAAGCGGCTGATTTTGTCTCAGAGACATTGAGTTTTTTTACCCGGGCAAATCGACTCCTGTCGAAATCATCCCTTTTGCTAATAATAACATCAACTTTTAAGCCAGATTGGGGATGGATGATATTGAATTGATGACTGCGCTCTATTGCTTTTCTCATCGAATCCATATCTAGATAAAATTCATTTTCGGGGAAATAAGACCTAAACGCATCCACATGGGTCAATCTCATATCCACCACAATATCGATATCATTGGTGAATCTAGGTTCGCCATATGCGATAGAGGCAATGGCTCCTGTGACTAAATAGGGAATTTTGAGATTTTCAAGACACTCGACGACACACAACAATAACTCATGCTGCTCCATGAGATATCCTTTTTGCTATCTCCTGTCTTATTTTCTTTTCATCCCAATCAGGATAAAGAGAGCGTAAATTGTAAAAAAGCTGCGTGCTTGCCGATTTCCATAGACCAAATGCAATTTGAAGACGTTCAAGGGGTGATTTCTGTTTATACAAATCGATCAGAATATCATCGATGACTTCAATGTGAAATGATTCCGATTTTTGCTCTGTATCCGAATTCGGGTTATGCTCTTGGCTTTTTTTA
>JASFEP010000281.1:0-6197 GCA_050124775.1 Candidatus Aminicenantota bacterium | reverse complement strand
TCGTATTTTCTGGGATCGAGTTCGGAAGTTACATACTCGGGGAAAAAATCCATCATCTTCTGATCGAGGCTGGTCAGATAGTTTTCTCTGAGTGCGATGCCGACTAAAGCGGACGTATAACTTTTTCCCGTTGAACAAGTATGATCGGCGTAATATTTATCCGTTCCGTTAAAGTAACGCTCGCCTATGAGAATACCATTCCTAACCACAAGTAAGCTGTTTATAAAGCCGAGTCTTTCTGCATGATCGAACGCGTTGGAGAGACTCCGAGTATCGATCCCTTGCTCCTCTGGAGAGGATATGGACCAGTTATAAGGGTCGCTATCGTAGTCCGTGAATCTACAGTATGGACTCTCAGAAAGCGCAGTGATTTTTTCAGGAACTATCACTTGGTATTTTTCTCTGGAGGTAAGCCCGAAACTAAAAATAAACGTCGTGAATAAAAAGATAATTAAGATCTTCTTTATGTCGAGGGAACATTGGCCGTGTTTTTGTTCTTTCATCTTTCTTCCTATGCTTCACTTTCATTTTATTCATCCCCTTAACACATCGGTTTATACTGCAAAAAGCATGCCATCTTATCTCTAGGGTAGATCCAGAAGAGGTGACATAAAAGAGGGTAGCGATGTAAATTTATTTTACGTTTTAGACAACCCAGAATGAGGAGAAAAGCGCATCTACTCGTATTTGATCGCATCAACAGGATTGAGGAGTGCGGCTTTTACGGACTGATAGCTGACCGTAGCCAGGGCGATCCCTGCAGCGATGATTCCCGCATAAAGGAACACCCAAAATCCGATGCCAGAGTTGTAGGCAAAATTTTGCATCCACTTGTTCATCCCGAAGTAGGCAACAGGCCAGGCGATAGCGTTCGCCATTACGATGAGCTTGAGGAAATCCTTCGAAAGAAGCACGACAACTCCCGGTACCGATGCTCCGAGGACTTTACGGATCCCGATCTCTTTGGTCCTTTGTTCTGCGGCAAATGACGCCATTCCAAATAATCCCAAACAAGCGATAAAGATGGCAAACACAGAAAAGGAAGAGAAAATCTCGCTCAGGCTTTCCTCGGCTCCGTAAAGCCTGTCTATCATCACATCCAGATAGAGAAACTCGAACGGACGCACAGGATCCACCTCTTTCCATTTCTCCCTTAATAGACTCAGCGTCCCTTCTGAATTTTCCGGATGAATCCTGATGGCGACTGTGTCGAAATATCCGGGATCGTTTCCGATCAATTGAGGCATGATGACGCTGTGCAAAGATGTCCGGTGAAAATCCTGGACGACTCCGACAACAGTGTAAGTTTTCCATTTACCCACTTCATCGCTGGGAACCTGGATAGTTTTCCCGATCGGATCCTCCCAGTTGTACCTTTTCGCTGCTGTCTCGTTGATGATAACGGCTGTGCTGCTGTCTGTTCCGTGCTCAGGAGAAAAATTCCTTCCCTTGACGATCTCCATTCCCAGAGTCGGAAAAAAGTCGTGGTCGACAGAGAAGCTCTCCATCAGTTGTGCTTGCTTTACGGTATATCCTTCAGGGATAAATGGCTGTACGTTCGGCTCCTGCCCAGGAACCAAGGATGATGATGAGACAGCGAGAACACCCGGAATTTTTTGTAGTTCAGCCTTTACGGACTCGAGAGATTGTTGAATTTTTTGGTCTCTGATCTCGACAATGACCACGTTCTCTTTTTCGTATCCCAGATTCGTGTTTTTCATAAAATGGAGTTGTCTCAGGATAATTCCCGTTCCGATGATGAGGCAGATGGATATGATGAATTGGGCGACAACGAGAAAACTGCGCAGACGCGAGTTGGCCGAGCCGGCTTTGAGATTGCCTTTGAGGACCTGGGCCGGGCGGAATGACGATAGAAAAAACGCAGGATAACTCCCTGCAACGAATCCTACAAAAAGTAGCAATCCGATAAAACTGGGGACGAGCCAGGGCATTTCGGAGAGACTTAGACTCATTTCACGGCCGGACAGAGACTCGACAAAAGGCAATGCAAAACGGACAAACAGGAGCGCAATCGCTAAGGATAAAATACTGTAGATCAAGCTCTCTCCCAGGAATTGCCAGATCAATGCTTTTCTCTGCGCGCCGACAACTTTCCGCATTCCGACTTCCTTGGCACGTGTGGAGGAGCGTGCCGTCGCCAGATTCATAAAATTTATGCAGGCAATACACAAAATGAACAGACCGATCGCAGTAAATATATAGATATAAGTGATGCTGCTGTTGGGCCTGATCTCATTTTCCATATTCGAATGGAGATGGATGCTTGTCAGAGGTTGGAGAAAAAAATCGATCTTACCCCCCAAAGCTTTGAGCATCTCTCCCATGTGTTTATCGATAAGGGCCGGGAATTTTGCTTCAAGTTCTCTGTAATCGGAGCCTTCGGCAAGAAGCAAATATGTATAAAGATTAAAGTTGAACCATTCGTCCATGGCTTCTCTGTTGAGATCATAAAGTGTTTCGAAAGAACAAAGCATATCAAAAGTGAAATGGGAATTGGGGGGAACATCCTCTATAACGCCCGTAACCGTGAAATCGTATTGATTGTTGAATTTTAAGATCTTGCCCAGAGGATCAGCATTGCCGAAATAACGACGGGCCGTTTCGTCTGTAAGAACGACCGTGTAGGCAGGTACGAGAGCTGTTTTGGGATCGCCTTTTATCACCGGAAAGGAAAACACTTGAAAGATCGAGCTGTCCGCATACAGGATGCCGTTTTCAAAAAAAACTTTTTCCTCATACTGAACGGCTCTTTTAGAAACAGTACGGAACCTGACAGCGCCGATAACTTCAGGATAAACTTGCAAAAGCGTTGGCGCAGAGGGGACGTTGCTGATGGGGGTGACTACACTGGTTCCACCCATGTTCGCATCCAATCCCAAACGCACAATTCGGTCCGCATTTGTGTGGTAGCGGTCGTAGCTGAGCTCTGTAGTGATGTACACGAGGATTAATAAACAACATGCCATCCCGATCGCGAGGCCAGCTATGTTAATGAAGGCATAGCCTTTATGTCTCTTAATGTTTCTGAGAGCACTTTTGAGATAGTTTTTAATCATTACGTCCTCCTGCTGAATCCATCGTTCATTAAGTGATACGAAAATCCATTACCAGAAGTTCCTTATTGGGGACGGGGCACACTATAGAGTTGAAAATAATAAAATTAAGCTAGATATTCTGGCAAAAATATCTCTTAGAGGCACAATTTTTGGGTCAAAAATATACCTCTAAGGATTTACTCCTAAAAACGGCAATAGAATGTTCTCGGCACATTTTCCGTCTAAATTAGGAAAACTGTAGATTTTCCTTTTCCTTCTTCTTTACAAAGCCTTGCTAGGATATATACTTAATGATGGTTCGTTTCTCCCGGGAGGCGTTATAAAATGCTTAAAAATAAATCTCTTTTTCTCTGTACCCAAAAAGTCTTACTTGTTATATCCTTGATGATTTTTATCAAATCAGTATATATTTCGGCTGAATCATCCAAAACCCTGTGGTCTATCTCTGCCTTCGGGAATGAAAATTATTTCTATCAACCCTCAGACATCGAGATCGACCACCGACGCTCCATGATCTATATCGTCGATACCGGAAGTCATTGTGTCTTTGTCTTCGATTTTCAAGGAAAACTCCTGAGAAGCTTCGGCAATGAAGGGCAGGGGCCTGGAGAGCTTTCGAGGCCTACAGGTTTGTATATCATGGAGAACTCGAGTGTAGCAGTTGCGGATAAGGGAAACAATCGGATTCAGGTTTTCGATAAATCCTATGATTTTGTCACATCTATCAACACAAAGAGAACAGAAGTTGCGGATCTCATATGGATCGAAGATAAAATTTACACGATCTGGTCTTATGGCAGAAGCGGCTTCAGTCTAAATATGGGCTCAAAAGATAACATTCAGCCTTTGGTGTATGTTTTAGATAAAAACGGTGATGTTATTCATTCCATCAGCGTTGCCGATTTTCCGGAGACGCAACCCTTTCTTAGGGCGCTCAAGCACAGAGTTTGCCTAACACGATCCCAAGATAATAAACTTTATCTCCCTTACTTTGTTTCCAATTTGATCCAGGTCTTTGATTTGGAAGGGAAAAAGCTGGACGAATTCACTAGAACTATGCCTATCGCGCCTATCGAACCAAAGATAGCACGCGAATCAAGCAGTGGGGGGATTATACGTATGCAAGCCACCGTGGATATGGTCACTCAAGATGCCAAAATCGGACCCGATGAAAATTTATTTCTGTTGACAAACATGGAAAGCACGGCGAAAAGACGAAAAGAAGAAAAGAAAGAGAAGGACTTACTCCCTCCGGCCATGAGGATCGAAATGATCGATCTGGATACGCACAAAGTCGTCCGCTATATATCTTGCGATGATGGGACTCGATCTTTTGCAGTTATGGGAAATAACCGTCTTGTCTATATATACGAGGACAGCGAAGGCGAACTCCGCTTAAAATGTATCCAGTATTAAAAAGGTGTTCATTCACATGCACTCCTTGTACACATATGAACGTTTTCTAAGCCAATTTTATTTATGTTCTATTCGGTCTTCCCTAAATAATGAATTGCACATTTCTTGCCGATACTATCCCTAGTACAAACAATTATAGAATAATGAATACTAAATTCGATCTAAACATTGAAGGAGGTCAACAAATGTCTAAGGGCACACCTTTCGGTAGGATTAGTCGGAGACAGTTCATTTCCAGAGCCATGCCCATATGTTCTGTGGCCTGCCTAGGACGCGGAAATCTTCTGGCATGGACTTCACCCAAGTTGGAAGCTGCTATCCAGGAAGAGAAGCACAAATTCGAACAGGAATATCCCAGAAAGCTGACCATTAAACATTTCTGTTTTCCCTTACTGCTCTCAATTCTTGTCGCTTGTACATGCTGTGCTCCTTCCTCAAAAATCGCACAAGAACCCCCTCTCCAAGAGACAAAATATTTTGATAATTTCTCCCTGGACTCGGTTTGGGCGGCTGTTCTATTAGCGATCGACGACCTAAATTTTGCCATCCAGAAAGAGATCAAGGAAAGCGGCTTTATTTATGCCCAATCAAAAATCAATCCTGACCCTCGATATCTCCCGCCACATTTGAATGTCTACATCCGCAACGAAAATGGGAGAGTCAGGGTGAACTGTCACGTTGTGATTCCCGCACAGGAGACCAACTTCGAAACAAGCAGCGCTATCGTCAAACACTTCTTCACCGCCCTCGCTTCCCATCTTACGCAATAGATCGATGGACTAGATCAAATAAATATCTCTAAAAGAAAACGTCATAAGGGATCTGATATTTTCTGAGTGCCCCGACGAGTTCATTCTTAAATCTTTGAAAAAAATCGTCTGAGGCAGCCTCCTTCAATCCGTGCTTATAATAAAAGCCCTTTATGCTGCTCACGTAGTTCATCCTATCGACATAAACGCGGTCTACCTTTCCGGCCAGCGTTTCAACAAGCTTATGGGGTTTTCCCGGCAGGATCGGACCTATAAAGACGAAGGTTTGTACTCCTCTGGAGTGCATTATTTCTAGTGCGTTAATTCTTTCATGAACCGATGATGCTCCTGGTTCAAAAAGTCGTGCCATGGTTTCATCCTCCGTCGTGATTGTGAATCCGACTTCCGCCTCTCTGAATTGCTCGAGTAAATCCAAGTCACGCACAACTAAAGCCGATTTCGTCTGGAGGTTCAGCGGAAACTGCTTCTCTAAAAGCTCCGTTAAACATGACCTTGTCAGCCTGTATTTTTTCTCCAAAGGCTGGTAGGGATCGCACACCGACGACACCCAGACCTTTCCCCTCTTAGCTCTCACAAGCTGCTTTTTCAATACTTCAGGCGCATTGATCTTGATGTCGACAAAGTCTCCCCATGCTTCTTCATGACCGGAATATCTCTTCATGAACAATCGCGCGTAACAGTAAGGACATGCGATCTGACATCCTGTGTAAGGGTTTATACAGTAGTCGAATATTTTAGATTTATTAAGGATGCTCTTTGCCTGTATCTCTTTAACTCTGAGCATGCGGAAAAAAGTTTTGTTCAGCTCTTCAGGTCTATGAGTTTGTCGTTGAGAATCCGGATGTGTTTCATCTCTTCTTTGATGATCTCATCCAGCTTGTCTTTTCCGAGATGATCGGGGACAAGGTCCTTCATTCCCAAATAAAAGGCGATC
>JASFEP010000280.1:0-6214 GCA_050124775.1 Candidatus Aminicenantota bacterium | reverse complement strand
CTTGCCCTCATCTTCACTGGAAACGGTCGTTAGCACTAAAAGATATTCATTCATTTGTTCTTCTCCCAAGCAGGAATTGAGAGTTCAGGGCTGTAAAAAAATATGAGCAAAGACTTTCGAATCGCCCATCATGTTGTCGATGATACAATACTCATTGGGTTGATGGGCGGTTTCGTCGGTCTTGGACCAGCAGGCCGCATCGAACTTTGCCCAACGGAGGGGGCTTGCGAGTGTTCCTCCTCCTATCCCGATAGCCTTCGCTTCCCTATTGTAGACGTCTTTGATGCCTTTTTTCAGGGCTTGAACCACAGGCGCATCAGGGGGTGTGGGGGGGGGTGCAGGGGATCGCTGCTCGTGCTCCATGACTATCTTTACGTTGAATTCCTTTTCAACTGACTCCATGGCGGTCTTGATCTGCTCTTCCACATCTTCCAAGCTGTAGTAGGGAAGGATTCGATTGTCCATGTAGAATACATCCTCGCCGGGAATGGTGTTGATGTTCGGTACGTTAGGGTCTTTTTTTGTGGGCTCGAACGTGGAAATAGGAGGGTCGAATATGAGGTCCTGGTAGTCGAAGGTCTTGTAGAGATTGTTCAATTCTGTCACTAAAAAAGATGCCGCACGAAAGCTATTCGCACCCTTCTCGGGAGTGGAGCCGTGGGCTTGTTTTCCAAACGTCTTGAACTTCAGCCACATAATGCTCTTCTCTGCAATCTCGATCATCGTGCCTTCTTCATTTCCGGCGTCGGGAACAACGATGAGGTCCTTTTTGTGGAATGGATTGGAGTGTTTCAAGACATAATTCAGTCCCTTTTCGTTTCCCGTTTCCTCATCAGCGACAAGGGCAATACCGACATCGTAGTTGGACTTCAATCCTTCCTGTTGGAAGGCTTTGACGGCAAAAAGCGAAGCCACCATGTCCTGTTGGTTATCTTCCGTGCCCCGTCCGAAAATTTTCCCCGCCTCGACCCAGGCCTTGAATGGATTTCCTCTCCAATTGGATAATTCCCCAGGAGGGACAACATCCGTATGGCAGAGGATCCAGATAGTCTTCGTCGACCTTTTCCCTCTATAGTAGGCAAAAATATTGGGGCGGTAACCCGGATCCGCATCCAGGTCCGGTGCCTTGACGATTGTTATGTCTTCGAATCCTGTGTTTCTCAGGAATTTTAGGAGGATCTCGGCTTTCGCCGCTTCGCCCTCGCCACCGCTTGAGGGAGAAATTGCTGGAATCGCACACAGCTGGATCTGCATGTCGATCATTTCGTCACGGAAAGTGTCAATACGGCTGCAAATCCTCGCAAAATCCTGCATGTTCTTACTCTGAGTGAGGGAAATTTTACCACCCTAACCCTGACAAAGCAAGACTTTACTGGCCTGTTCAGCTTCAAGAGTTCCATTATGAACTGTTTGCGAAGACACCCTTTGTAACATTTAGATCGTTAATTTCCTCGAATTGCGGAGATGTTCCCTGTCTTGACTTTTCGTTGCCCAGAGAATACATTACCCCCAAATGCGGGTAGGCTTTGACGTACGCCCTTATCTGAAGGAAGAAACAGGCGTGGGGATCTATTTCAAAAACCTCCTGGCCGCGCTATCTCGGATCGATCAAGAGAATGTGTACTATCTCTTTTCGTCCTCATTGAAGGATCGGTTCGATCCCAAGAAGGTCCCTACCTTTGCCCACAAGCGTTTCAAGGATTTTCGATATCCGGTCCGAATGATCAATTTTTTGTGGAATAAGCTTGGTTGGCCCACAATGGACATGTTTTTCGGGACGAAGCTGGACCTGGTCCATTCTCCCACTCCCTTGATCCTCCCCTCCCGCGGCAAACAGATCGTGACCGTTTATGATCTGTGTTTTTTGGAATATCCTCACTTGAGTGATGATGAGTCGAGGCGTATATTCTCTTCAGGGATCGAACATTCCCTCCAGAAGGCAGATGCTATCTTTACCATATCCAACTTTAGCGCGTCCCAAATTTTGAAAAGATTCTCTGTTCTTAAGGACAAAATCCATGTAACGCATTTGGGCATCGACCAGACATTTTGGCGTGATTTTTCAGAGGAAGAGACGGCGCGGATCGCATCCAAATTCAATTTGCCCGAGTCTTTTCTGCTTTTTGTCGGAGCTCAGGAACCCCGCAAGAACATCGGCCATCTGATCGAAGCCTTGAGGATCGTCCACGACCGACTCAGAAGAATCCCCCTTGTCCTCGTGGGAAAAGGGGGGAGAGACTCGGCATATCTATCGGATAAGATCCATACATGCAACCTCGAACAGTGGGTACATATGACCGGGTATCTGGATGATCTTGAGCTGAGATCTGTATACCGGTTGGCCTCGGCGTTTGTGTTTCCATCTCTGTGCGAGGGTTTTGGGCTTCCATTACTGGAGGCTATGGCATGCGGAACTCCCGTCATAGCCTCACGTGTTGCGGCGATACCGGAGATATGTCAGGAGGCCGCACTCTTCTTCGATCCGGAACAGCCAGAGGATATGGCGGAGAAAATTTTGTCTGTTCTGGAAGACCAAGATCTGAGAGAAGACCTTGTCGGAAGAGGCGAAAAAAGGATTTTGGATTTCAGCTGGGAGTCCACCGCACAACAGACTTTGTCCATCTATCGGACTTTGTTGGGAATCCCATGAAAAAGATCTGTTTTTTTTCACATAGTTCCGAGCTCAACGGGGCGGAGCTTAACCTTATCCAAATTCTAGAGCAGATCGACCGGCGGAGGTTTTATCCGTCACTGGTTGTACCTCGTAAAGGCCTTCTTTTCGAAGAGGCGAACAAGCTCAGCATCGAGGTCAAGATCATTCCCGCAAAGTGGTGGCTCACGGAAAAGGGGAGAGTATGGAAGCAGCCCATTGTATCGCTGTTGAATATTCCTGCTGTGCGCGCGCTCGCGCATCGGATCCGTCAGGAAAAGATCGACCTCGTTTTCAGCAACTCCTGCGCATCTTTCGGCGGAGCTCTGGCTGCAAAAAAAGCAAGTGTTCCCCATGTGTGGTACATTCATGAGATATTGGGGGGAAAAATCCCACAACTCACCTACATATTCGGGCAAAGAGCATTGGCCCGGAAGATCCTCCAATCTTCATGCAAAGTGCTAGTCAACTCAAAGGCCACAGGCGCTTTTTTCGGAGACAATGCCGATGTTCGCTTGGTCTACAATGGAATTCAGGTTCAGGATGAAGAAAGGAATGAATCCCAAAACTTGAGACATCGGTGGGGATTGGACAACAGAGATTTTGTGTTCGGGATCGTAGGTAAAGTCTGTGAGGAAAAAGGACAGAGAGAAACGATCATGGCCCTGGGCGAACTCGGAAGAGAACGGCCGGTGAAGCTTTTGGTCGTCGGTCCAGTGAAATCCAGGACTTACTCTGCAGAACTCGAAAAAATATGCGATGCCTACGATATCAGAGATCGTGTGGTCTTTACAGGCTATCAAAAGGATGTGATACAGTTTTTGCGTTCGATGAATTGTCTGATCGTGGCCTCGCGTGTAGAATCTTTTGGCAGGACGGTCATCGAAGCCATGTCTGTCAAGACCCCTGTGATGGCCGTGAAATCGGGAGGAATCCCGGAGATCGTTTCCCATGGTTCGAACGGATTCCTTCTGGAATCGAGGACGCACCATGCGATCCAAGCGGGGATGGAGTCCTTTCTCAATAACAGGGATACCCACGAGCGCGCAGCGGAAGAGGGATTCCGTACCGTTCAGGAAAAGTTCTTGCTGTCCGCTCAGTTGAAAACAATAGAGAACGTTTTGGAGGAGTGTTTGAACAAACGTTGAGGAGTGGATCGATGGGCACGGAGGTTACACCCGATCTTTCTGTCGTTATGGTGAACTATAACGACAGAAATCATGTCAAGGAGTGTCTGACCTCCCTGAAGGAAACAGTGAAGGATATTCCCTTCGAGATTGTCATTATCGACAACCAATCCACCGATGGGACTCCTGAATGGATTCGTGAGCACGTCCCGGGAGTTCGATTGATCGTCAATGCCGAAAATGTGGGTTTTGCCCGGGCCAATAATCAGGGAATAAAAGAAAGCCGGGGGAAATATATCCTTTTCCTGAACACGGATACGGTGCTTGAGCCACAAGCGGTCGCATTTCTCCTCGAGAAATTGCGATCGAGCAAAAAAATCGGCGCTGCGGGGCCTGCGCTTCTTCATGGCGAGAGGGGCTACCAAGTATCTTTTGGAAAAAAGGTTAGTTTTTTCCGAGAAGTCTTCCAAAAATTGATTCTGAATCCGTTCCACAGGTTTCGTTTGAAAAGAGGAGCGAAAGAACGCCGCGTGGGATGGCTGAGTGCAGCTTGTCTCCTTACAAGGAAGGATGTCCTTGAAGAGGTCGGGCCGTTCGATGAGAATTTTTTCCTCTATTTTGAAGATATCGATCTCTGTGTCAGGATCAGGGAAAGGGGATATGAGCTGCTGTATATCCCCCAGGCAAGGGTGTATCATCTTGGGGGTGCAAGCACGGAAGGGTTAAAACTCTTCAGCCGTTATCATTATAGAAAAAGTCAAATTTATTTTTATGAAAAGCACAACTCTAAAGCTTCACAAGCCCTGCTCCGTCTTTATCTAAGACTTAACTTCAATATTCTCCTCGGCTGGGGGCATTTGAGGGGCGCTGCCGACTTGAATGAACGCCGCGTTTTTAAGGGATTGTTGAGGAAAAATTGAAAAAGATCAGAATCCTTGAAATGATCGACCGGGCTTTCCTGGGTGGCGGACAAATCAATCTTCTCGCTCTTGCAAGATCTTTAGATCGGGATATTTTCGAGATCTCTGTTTGCTCGAGAGGGGACGGGCCGATGGCTGAAATACTCGATGCAGAGGGGATCCCCCATTTTCCGGTCCCTTTCCGTAAAGGTATTCGAAAAGGAATCATCGAAGAGATCGTGTCGCTTCTCCAATCGAATCATTTTGACATTCTCCATACCCATGGGGGGGTAGCCGGCCTGTTCGGACGCTGGTCCGCGCACAGGTGTGGCCGACCTCCGTGTGTTGTCCACACACTCCATGGAATCCACTATCTCCACTACAGGAATTTTTTTCTCAAATATCTGTATGTTTACCTGGAACGATTGTTCTCACGCTTTACCGATGCCGTCGTATGTGTTTCGGAAGCAGATAGAAAGAGTTCCCGGCGCTTCAACCTGGTCCCCGAGGACAAAATGTTTGTGATCAAAAACGGAATCGACTTTGAGGCCTTTGCGTCGGGGGCCCAAGAGATAAAGGAAAGTGATGATCTGGATTTCGACTCAGGTGGTCCTGTTGTCGGAACCGTGACGCGCCTGCATCGACAAAAGGGACTTCCCTATCTGTATCGGGCTGCCCATAAGATTAAGGAGCATATTCCTGAGGCTACTGTTTGGGTCGTTGGGAACGGACCCCTTTTGCCGAAACTTCAAAAGCTAGGGAAAAAACTCGGCCTCGAAAAGACGGTTCTTCTGTTGGGTGAAAGGAAAAACATTGCTCCTCTTCTATCCCGTTTTGATGTGTTTGTCCTCCCATCTCTCTGGGAGGGCCTTCCGTATTCCCTGTTGGAAGCTGCAGCCCTGGCAAAACCGGTCGTTGCTACGGATATCCATGGCGTTCGGGAGATCGTTATACATGGTGAAAGCGGTCTCCTTGTCCCGGTTAAAGATCCCGATCGTCTGGCCAATGCTGTTGTCCGTTTGCTTCAGGAGAAAGATCACGCCGCCACTCTCGGGAAGAATTTGAGGGGCGCAACCCGCGAGGCATTCAGCCTCTCACGGATGATTCAACAAACAGCGGACCTCTACCTCGAACTGAGTGAAAAATCACAAAACCGCGATTGACATGCGAGTATTCCCGTGGACGTTCCGATAACACTTTCTGTGGGGCCTTTTTCCTTATCGGTCCGGAGGAATCCAGTCCTGAGAAACACGTCCTGTCCGTGCTCTCCACACGGTCTTCCCTCCCACACATTGGGGCATTTTTAACCGCGGCAGGATCAGATGCCATAGCGGGTCTTTGGATGCGCATTCGAACTTGCTGCCGATTGACAAATAGAAAGGGCCTTTCTATAATCAAGCTCGATGAAGAGTTTGAAAGTTGCTCTTATCCATGACTGGCTAACAGGCCGGAGAGGCGGAGAAAAAGTTCTCGAGGTCTTCGCCGAAATATACCCGGACGCTCCCATTTATACACTCTTTCATTTTCCAAGAAGCCAG
>JASFEP010000279.1:0-6217 GCA_050124775.1 Candidatus Aminicenantota bacterium | reverse complement strand
GCTCTTGAATCGTTGGCATCAGCTTATTATGAAGAGAAAAATTTAGACAAAGCCAGAGAATATTATGAAAAAATATCAGTCCTTACTTACGGAAGACTGTGGTATGGCTATCAATATGCCAAGTCATTCCACAGGCTTGGTAAGATCTGCGAGGAGCAGGAAGACACAGCCGGAGCCATCGAATACTACGCAAAATTCCTCGATCTGTGGAAGGATGCCGACCCTGGGCTGGCTGAAGTGGATGATGCGAGGGTGCGGCTGGCGGCGTTGAAAAAAACGGAATAGCAGCCATAGGAAACGATATATATTAGGGAGTAAGACCAAACTTACAGATCTGTGTGGAATCTCTGTATTTCGTCGATTTCTAGCCTCTTCAGTTTGCAGATGTATTCGGGGATGTTTCCGATCCGAGATCCGGAAAAAGCGGCATTGATGGGGCAGACCCTGCAATATTCAAAATAAGAACAAAAAAGGCAATTACTGCGCCCCGATGAGAATCGACTCATGGATAATTGCGAATAGTTCCTGGATATATGCGGATAGATGCTCTCATGATGATCGGCAAAATCGGTTAAATGTCCAAAACAGAATTTACCATATTCCAAAGAAGATTCTTTCCCTCTAAAATAGTCGGGGAAAAGAAAGCAGCCCCAGACTTCGCCATTCGGCGCCACCGCAAGTCTGTCTTTCCCAGCCATACAGGTAAATTGCCCTCTTTTTGACTCTCTGAAATTTACAACAGGACATTTTCTTTCGATCTTATGAACCTCAAGGAGAAATTCACTTAATTTCGTGAGCTCCTTCTTATAATTCTCGATGGTTGGCTCATCCCAGGGTTTGAGTGTTGAGAGCGAAAAATTGATCGAAGGAATACCAAGGCTTAGGACATATCTTATGGAGTCATACAGCATGTCAACCGTATCCGGCGTAAAAACACTGTTTACCTCGACTTGAATATATGGATAGTCCAGCAGCTTCTCCAGGGTATCCACGGTTTTCCTTGCGCTGCCCTCTTTCCTTTGTCGCTCTTGAAGCAAAGCATCAAAACTCAACTCGACCACAAATCGGTGAGTATTAAAAAACTCCAAAATATCCTGAGAGCAAAAACTCCCATTGGTCGTCAGGGTGTATTTCCCTTTTTTCTGAGATTTATGATTGAGTTCTTCGATGACCGCTGTGGCTCTTTTTATCAAATCAAACGCCAATAGAGGCTCACCCCCATAAAAATTAAGATTGAATCGATCCGCAAGAAAAGGGAAAAAAAAGACCAGCGCATCTTCCAGCATTTGCTCCGACATGCATTTTTTGCCTTTTTTCTGATAGCAGTATGCGCAGTCAAAATTACAATCATCGGTCAATGTCAGGGTCAAGCTAGATATTCGCATCTGAGATTTTTAGATTTTTGGGGACGGGCCTCAGGATTTCTATTATAATCAATTATTTAATTCAAAAAATTGGCTTAAAAAATAGCTTAGAAGCACCATTATGGTGCCAAAAACGTTCATCTAAGCGGATAACGATTTATTAATTGCCAAGCTAGCTTGGCTTTAGCTTTTATCCTTAGACGCCGTTTTTGACCCCCAAAATGGTGCTTCTAAGGCCTATTTTGACCCAAAAAAGAGGCTTAACTTGTTTATATTAAATTATTTACTGTGGCCCGTCCCCCAATTACCTTATCCCCCAATTACCTTATGATTAGAGCGCCCCCCGGACAGTTTATTCTGGGAAGTTCTTCACCCCTGAACGCTGCTCCAATGTAACTGACTGCCTTATCGTAGCTCTGTTTGAAATCCCCCTCCGGCAGTTGACCTTCCGCCATCTGCAAAACCTCCAGGCATTTCATCAGTTCATCGGTGATCACAACAATTTTGTCATCGTCCATCGGATTCCTCCCAAATATTTATTGTTTTAATAAATCTGCTCTGATCTCTAAAGGCCTCGAAATTTCTGTCAATATTTACATAGTTGCAGAAAATATGATGGCTTTTTTTTGCTATCGGTTTCGCAAAAAACGAATCAAGGTGCCTATAGCCTGTCTCCTGCATCCCACATCCGAAATAAATGGACGCCATTTTCAATGATTCGGTTGACAGGAATTCCTTCGGTGCGAGAAGCTCGATTTCTTCGATCGTCGCTGTCACTTTTTCTTCTTCATTTTTTTGGGCGACAATCATACCGATGTGCAATAATGAATCGATCTTCAGATCAAGGGGGGCGTCCTGAAATTCCTGAAACACTGCCAGGCTTTTATCCAATTCTCCCATGTAATAGAAGATCTCGCCCATTCTAAATCTGACATGAAGCGAAGGGCTGTTTCTATTCATAAGATCGCAGACTGCCAATGCCTCCTCGTAATCTTTTTTCAGCATCAGCATTTCCGCATACGTCAAGTTGTCGATACTTCCCGGATCCAACCAGAAGCTCTTTTCCTTGAATCGCAGTGCCCTCTCAAAATCGTCCCTATCTCCCGTTTTTCCGAATTGAACAAAATAAAAAGCGCCGACTGCAGAATTCAACTGAGAGTCATTGGGGTAGGCCTCGATTCCCTTTTCTATGACCCGATCGATATCCGATTCTCGGTCTTCATAGAAGCCCACTTCCTTTATGAGACAGGTCAAGATCGATACGGTGTAGTATTCTGGACATTCCGCCGACAACTTCTCGGCTTTTCTCGTCATCTCTTCAACCTTATCGATCCATCTTCTGTCGAAGTCCCAATTGAAATTGATATAGTTCAGGTAACACTGGGCCAATCCCAAAAAAGCCAGCCCAAAATTTTCATCCAGTTTGATCGCCTCGTTGAAAAAATGTATGGCCAGCTCATTGCTCTCTCTTGTATTTCCACCAAAAAAGTATTTCCCCTGGTGATAAAGTTTCCAGGATTTTTTGCTCTCATCATCGATGTTGTTGAGGATAAAATTTCCTTTCATGTAATTATCATATGCATCGACGTTGTGAACTTGGGACACACCGGACATATCCAGGTACAATTCGTCTCCCCCCACCCCCAGATTCACATGGACTTTTGCGCACAGAAGATTCTGGACAGTCAAGATCTCCTTCAATTCGGCTTCACGTTCCTCTTCCCAGATCTTTATCTGATCTTTTGTCCTGACCAGCTCAATCTTGATCTTGAATCGGGTGCCTTTTTTCTCGATATGTCCCAAGATCATGTGATCTGCACCCAAATGTCTGGCGATATGATAGGGGGAGTCCTGATTCTCATCTGAATAAACGGCATGAGACACGGGCAAAACCTTGATTATTCCTGTCTGTGACATAGTTGTTGTGAAGCTATTCCATATCCCCTGGGCAAAATATTCATCATGATCCTCCTGATTCGTACTCGAAAAAGGGAAAACGGCCAGTGTGGATTGGCTCTCAAACAGGAGCGATCTTATGCGGTCTCCTTGGCTCAAAATGACAACAGACACGATAAGAAATAATAGAATGACGGCTGCAATAAAAATTCGCTTGTCGACCATAAGATAACGCTTGCTCGTCTTCTTGTCATTGGCCTTGTTTTTCAACCATTCGTCGATCTCCGATTGATAGGCAAAAACTTTCGAATGGGTGGAATCTGCGTTTATTCTGTAGACGGGGAGCCCCAATTCCGCCTCCCACCGTCGGCATGTCCTTACGTCGCGGTCGAGATACTCGGAGATCGCCTTCCAGGAATCCAGAATGTCAGAGTGTTTCACCGCACCCCCTCACGCTTTCCTTAAAAAGCATCCAGGATAAAAATCGAGGGAGAAAGATCCGCTGCAATCAAATGTCAATGGAGATCAACGGCATACACCTCACCCTCATTCATTTGAGTCGCATGCACATCCGAAAAGTTGAAAATAATTTTCCGGGCGGAAAACAAAGGGCGAAAAAGGGCAAAAAGGGACATTTCCCCTTAAAGGATTGACAGTGGGAGTGGCAGACTTTATCAATAGCATGTGGCATCGATATTCAGTGGTATTCGAAAAAGGCTGTTCGGAATATAGTGAAGAAAATACTAGCAAAGGGCGTCAGGTCGCTAAGGGCGGGAGCGTTAAGGCGGTAGCGTCGAGGCGAAGGTGACAGGGCGATAGCTTCGGGGCAGTCGCTCGAATGCTGATTCATTCGAAGGGGGGTTAATGGCGGGAGCCGAGGAACAAACGTGGAATCTCTCACAGGGATTCCACGTACACGGCTCCCTGCCGGCATGGAACTCTGCGAAAACCAGCTTGATCCCGGAAGTAACCGACATAGATAGACCCGGAGATAAAACCGCACAAAAACTCACAGGCAGACTTGTAGATAGAGTCAAAGCGAAAGAAGATATCGCATGAATGAAAGCTTCAATCGAATGGTACAATCAAAGACAGGGTCGCAGGGATCGGGGATCACCTAAAAGGGGACTCCGGAAGAAGATCCGATCCGCTTGAGGAGACTCCGGAAGGAAGGCAAAATGGCCAACGAAACAATCGACATCCACGTACACTTCGGGGCACCCAAAGACGAAGAGAGCGGCTGCTACTGGTCGGAGGAATTCACCCAACAGCCCGCCTATTTCGCCATGCTGCTCCTCACCAAATCTCTTTTCAAGAAGATCGACATCCACACCGTAAAAAAACACATCTTCGGCGTTATCAACGGATCGAAACATGTGGATAAGACGGTCCTTCTCGCCCTCGATGAGGTCTACGACGAATCCGGCGTCATCCATCCGGACGTCAAAACCCACCTCCATGTGCCCAACGAATTCGTCGCCGACCTGGCGGAGAATAACGCCCGTATCCTCTTCGGCGCATCCGTCCATCCCTACAGAGCGGACTGGAGTATCGCCCTCGAATATTGTCTTCTCAAAAAAGCCGTGCTGTGCAAGTGGGTGCCCTCCTCGCAGGTCATCGACCCCGCCAATCCCAAGTGTTTCCCCTTCTACAGGAAATTGGCCGACCACAAACTGCCGCTGCTCTGCCATTGCGGCCCCGAGTATGCTATCCCGGTATCGGATAAGGCCTATGCGGAGTATGACAATCCCAAACATCTCCGTACTGCCCTCGATGAAGGCGTCACCGTGATCGTGGCCCACTGTGCCATGCCCTACTTCGGGGACTTCGACACCGCCTACCTCGATGATTTCGAGGAGTTTCTTAAACTCTTCGACGAGGCAGAGGCCAAAAACTGGAATCTTTACGCGGACCTTTCGGCCATATGCTCGCCCTTCCGGACCAAATACGTCGAGAAAGTGAAGGCCCACGTGGACAAAATCCCCCATGAGAAACTCATCTTCGCCAGCGACTATCCCATTCCCGTTTCGGAACTCTGCTACCAAAAGAGCACGAACTTTTTTGCCTGGCTGAGATATGTCCTTAAGGTCGCCCTCATGTCGAATCCCCTGGATAAAAACTACACGCTCATCAAAGGGATGGGATTCGACGACTGCATATTCACGAACGCATCCTCACTCTTCGAGCAGATCGATTATTCTATTTGAATATAAAGATATCTGTTTGAACGTAAGGTTCAAAGCTAAACAGAAACAGCTTGTAAAGACAGAGGAAAAAGGGAAGACGCTGGCCGAAGAAGCAGGCCGAAGACGTTGGCCTGAGAGGCCGGCTGTCATCGGATCGACATAGAAAAAGGGGGGACAAATTCCATGTCTCAGGATGTAGCGCTCACAAACGCAAGGCTTACGGAATTATGGAACAATCCGGATATTCCGGTCCTGGATACAAAAGGCAACAAGTATGTGATCTTCAGCGACACTCACCTGGGAAACGGGGGAGGGGCGGACGATTTTTTTCCCAATGAAAAAACTCTCCTGGCCGCGCTGGATTTTTACAGGGAAAGGGGATACAAGCTGATCCTCCTGGGGGACATCGAGGAGTTCTGGCAGTTCGATCTGGATCAGATTACAGACAGATACGACCACAGCGTGTACGCAGCCATCCGGGCCTTCGGTGACGGCAATGTCTACCGGGTGTATGGTAACCACGACATTAACTGGTGCCGTCTGAAGGACCCGGTGAGAGAGACCCCGATCCGTGAAGAATGCGCCGTTGAAGCACTCAAAATGATAGACCTTGCAGGAAACACGGATATCCTTCTTGTCCACGGACACCAGGGGAGCACCGAGTCGGATAAAAAAAGCTGGGCGAGTAAGTACTGGGTCAGGCTGTACAGGAGATTCGAACCCTTTATAAAAAAGCTTGGATTCGGCAAACATCCTTCGGCCACCAAATCC
>JASFEP010000278.1:0-6238 GCA_050124775.1 Candidatus Aminicenantota bacterium | reverse complement strand
TACAACCTTTCTCATCCCTACTTCAACGGCCCTTTTTGTTGACTTTACAACAGAAAGATTTACGTAGTTCAAACAGGCAATAATCAGGATAAAAAAGGCAACAGCTGAAAACATATAAATTGTTCTCATGTCGCTATTGTTTTCCAGTTCGAACCTCAAGTTTCCACCCAGATGAATCCCTGTCAGAGGCTGGAGGTGTATTCTCTCTAATAATGGGTTTTCACGCTTGTATTTTTTCAAGAAAGCGGTACATTTTTCTTCCAAGTCTTCAGGATTGGCAGTTGGGGCCAGCTTGATATATGTCTTGGGTTCGAAATAGCTCCATGTTTCTACCGAATCTCTTCCTCCTCTCTTCAGAGAATACAGAGAATTGTAAGACACCAGAAAATCGAACACAAAATGTGAATTTTGGGGGATATTTTTCAGAACTCCTTTTATTTCATAGTTATGTTTCGTTTCTGAATACCACTCATTGATCTGGATGATCTCTCCTAAAGCCTCCTTATCGCGGAAGTACTTCTCAGCCATTTCTTGTGTTATTAGGACAGAAAAGGGCGCCTCTAAGGCAGTCAATGGGTTTCCCGATAAAAGCGGAAACGTGAAAATGTCCAAAAAATCCTGATCGACGAAGTAAATGCCTTCCTCATAGAATCGTTTGTCATCATACTCGACAACACCTACTTCATCGTTCTTTTTGACTCGTGTCGCCCTTAAAACTTCAGGAAAATCTTTCTTCAAAGAAGCAGCCAGGGGATGTTCCGATGAATTAGACCATGTCGTTTCTCCTTGATGTTCCCTGACTGCACGATAAATATTTTGGGCATCCTCATGATATCGATCATAGCTGAATTCATATCTGATAAAGAGCAGTATCAATATACCGCAGGTCAGGCCGATAGCAAGACTGGCGATATTGATAAAGGAAAACATTTTTTGCCTGATGAAATGCCGGCATGCTATTTTCAGATGACTCTTGAGCATGGTGAACCACCAGGATATCAAGAGTTTCAAATATCCCACGACCGATTTTAGGAAACTGTTCCAATACCAGCGTTTCGCTTTGGCTCTGCCTTCTGATTTTAGGATTTCAGAAAATGTCTCTTCAAAATCCTCCAGAATCGAATGGTTCTCCTTGTAGATCGACAAAAGGCAGAGGAATTTTTTCGCCATCCATGGGGTGCCAGATCTTACGCTTTTTTTCATGTCCTATTTTCCCGGTTCAAAACTGGGAACGCTATTCTTGATGCGCTCATGCATCAACAGTGTTTCTTCAAGCGCCTGTTTTCCTTGAGCCGTGATGCTGTATATGGTTTTGCTTCTCCCCCCTCGAATCGGCGTTGGGTCGCTCTTTGTAGAAGTGACATAACCTTTTCGAATGAGAACCTCCAGCAGATTATAGAGCGTTCCATATACGATCTCTTTTTTGGATAATTCAATGACTTTCTTTCTGAGAGGAGCACCATGGGAATTCCCCTCCATCATCATCAATGCACTCAATATAATCTCTTCTTTAACAGCTAAAATCGTCATTTGACTGACCTCACATGTTTAATCGAATAATTCGAACATATACGAAATTATGAGCAAAAATCATGCCAAATCGATCGTTCGGGGAACCTGTGGTCTGGTTGGAAGCGCAATGTTCATTCCTGGACAACAGATATCCGTTATCGGACAGTACTGGCCATCTCTTCGTCTTTTTCCAGTATTGAAAAGGCAATAATTTCCGTCCCTTACAGGTTTAAAAATAGAGGCAAAGGTGTAGTGTGCTCTGAACAACAATATTGGCATATTTTTAGCATAGAGAACATTCGTGATATGGTTTTGAAGAATAAAAAATGCGGAGACCAAAATGATTAAGAACTATATAAAAATCGCCTGGAGAAACCTGATAAAGCACAAAATCTATTCAGCCATCACGATGTCCGGATTGGTGCTGGGACTGGGAATTTTTATCTTGTTTGCGCTTTTGCTCTATTCTCAATATAAATATGACTCATTTCATGAAAATGGCAACAGGATTTACAGTGTCGTTCAGGTGCTTCCCAGAGGAGCTGAAAAAGATCACCACTCGGCAATAACTCCAGCACCTCTTCGAGACACTATTTTAGCCGAATTTCCCGACGTCGAAAAGGCGGCGAGATTTTTTCCGCCAGGACGATTGGTTGTCAGACATGGGGATAATGTATTCTACGAGAACAGAATTCGTTTTGTGGATGCTGAATTTCTGACCATTTTTAGCTTCGATCTCATAAGGGGGGAAGCCGAAAATGTATTGTCAAATCCCTATTCCATCGTTTTGACCGAGACCGCAGTGACCAAATATTTCGGGGCGGAAGACCCGATCGGCAAATCCCTGACGATCAACAATGATTTCGATGTCGTTGTCACCGGAATTGTGGCGGATATTCCAGAGAATTCAAGCATTTATTTTGACTTCCTTGTAAGCTTTGAAACCGCCGAAGCACTGGACATTCGTATGGATGATTGGAGTGTCAATAATCAGGCGACATTTCTATGTCTCGCCCCCGGTTCTGAGCCCACTGCATTAAACCCGAATTTATCCTCTCTTATTCAGAGATATTACCCCGAATCTTTCGAATCTCCAAAGCGTATCTATCTTCACCCTTTATCGGATTTCCACTTGAATTCGTATGATATCGAATGTTATTGGAGAGCTTCCCGGCTGAGTGCGATCGGGATATGGATCATAGCTGTTCTGATATTGATAATTGCCTGTATCAACTTCATGAATCTCTCGACAGCGCGGTACACAACACGAGCCAATGAAGTGGGAATGCGTAAGGTCATCGGGGCTCGTAGGGTACAGCTCGTAAAACAGTTCCTCGGAGAATCGACTTTCATGGCCTTTATTTCATTGCCCATTGCCATAGCTTTCGCCGAGCTCATGCGCCCGGGATTGATCGCGCTTTTGGGAGGAGGATTATATATTGCATCGATCTGGGAATTTCCTAAAGCGTTGATTCTGACATTGAGCGTGACCCTGCTCACAGGTTTTTTTGCAGGCAGTTATCCCGCTTTTTATGTTTCCGCTTTCAAAGCGGTCCAGGTGTTTAAAAGCAGACTTATAAAAGGGAAAAAAGGCAGCCGCTTCCGAAAGATCCTGGTTGTTACCCAATTCACATTTTCTCTAATTTTGATTTTGATGACTATCATCACCATGCAACAAAACAATCATAACCGGGATGTCGATCTCGGCTTTGACAGATCAGGTATCATAACCGCCAGGATATCAAAAGACGCAGGTGAGACCCTCGATGTTTTAAAAAAAGAGCTTCTCAAGCACTCGGATATCGTCTCAGTCTCGGCAGCAGCTGCATTACCGATTGCATGGGAAACAGAACAGCAGGTCGTGCCGGAGGGAGTGCGAGAGGATGATGCGATAACGATGAATACCTACGCTGTGGATTATGGATTTATCGAGATGCTGGGAATCGAGATCCGGCAGGGGAGGAGCTTTGCCGAAGATTTTTCAGATGACAATCATTTCGTAATCAATGAAGCCACGGTCAAGCAACTCCAGTGGGAAAACCCTATCGGGAAACAACTGACTTTTGGCAAAAGGAAGGGTACGGTTATAGGTGTTACCAAAGATTATCATTTCAGAGAAATCTTTCTGCAGCGGATCGCTCCGGCCGTGATTTATTTAAACCGAGAGGGTCTAAACTATGTCTACGTCAAGGTCGCATCTCCGGATAAACTTTCCAGCGCTATCGAGTACATGAAGAAACAATGGAAGATTTTGGTTCCGACCATGCCTTTTGAGTACGACACACTGGATCTTGCCTTCGAGGAAAGGCTCAGTGGCGACAAAACGGTCGAATTGACAGGGACACTAGGCTTAATAGCGATATTTCTATCCTGTCTCGGGTTATTCGGGCTATCATCCTATGCCGTTCAACGCAGAATAAAGGAAATCGGCATCCGGAAAGTGCTCGGGGCTTCGGTTGCGGGAATCGTTCAGATGCTCATCAAGGACTTCATGAAGCTCGTTGTCATAGCTAACATCATTGCTATCCCAATCGCTTATTTTTCCATGCATAGATTGATCAATTTTCTCTACTCCTATCCGATAACGATCGGAGCGGGCGTTTTTATCGTTTGTGCGATTTTTTCATTGTTTGTAGCTTTTTTAACCGTATCATCCCAGACGATACGATCGGCACTGGCGAATCCCGCAGATAGCTTGAGATACGAGTAAAGAGTTCATGGGATGAACCCAGTGAAGTCACTGAATGCAGGAATCCTACTCGCCATCCTGGGAGCAGTAGGAATAATACTCGGGCCCAGATTAGGTTTCAGCGAACTCATGAGTCCATGGAGCTTTGTTCTTGGCTTTATTTTTGGTGCAATGGGTGGTATCGGAGTTGCACTTACGCTTTTTGGACTCAACGAGACAAGAAAACTCAGGCGGTGAAATCTATCTTTACCACTAACTCAATTTCTTATCCGCATTCAGATGATTCTCAGCCAGGCATTACCAGCACCCGGCGTTGTACTTGAGTTTTGGTTCGGGAATAAAAGTAGTGGGGGATTTCACCTAATTGCACGATAATTGTTTTATTCATACCTCAAACTGTCGACTGGATTTGCTGCAGCTGCCCTGAGTGTCTGGTATCCGACCGATAGCAGCGCAATGAATAAGCCCAAGCCGCCTGCAACAACAAACATCCATATATCGATCGATGTCCGATTGGCATAGCCTTGAAGCCAGCGGTTCATAACCATATATCCGGCAGGCCAGGCGATGGCGTTGGCGATGATGACCAGTTTCATAAAATCCATCGAAAACAGAGCGATAATTTTCGAGGAAGAAGCTCCTAGAATTTTGCGGATACCGATTTCCTTGGTCCTCTCTTCGGCTTTGTACGAAGAGAGGCCTATCAAGCCGAGGCAAGAGATAAAGATGGCGAGGACAGCGAAGGAAAAAACTATCCGGGACAGCCGTTTTTCGTTCGTGTACATGCGCTCGAAGGCTTCATTGAGGAATCCATATTCACTGGGAAAACCCGGATTCGCTTTTTCCCAAACCTGACGGAAGTGCTTGAGGGCTCTCGTGGGATTGCCCGGTCTCAATCTCATAAGGAGATAGTTGCGGCCAGCCCCCCAACCTCCAGCGGACAATATCATCGGTGCAGTGGAAAAGGTCATCTGTCGGTTGGCAAAATCGCTGACAACGCCTATGACCTGTCCTTTACGGTCCCAAAAGCGCAGCTCCAAGCCTATGGGACTTTTTATTCCCATCTGCTCACGGGCTGTTTCATTGATGATAAAATTTTCCGCATCCCCTTTGCGGGACATGGAAAAGTTCCTTCCTTCGATGAGAGTCAAACCGACTGTTTTGGCAAATTCGTGATCGACAGCCAAAAAAGCCGGAAAAACACGATGATCGGGGGATCGTCCCTGCCAGTCTAAATAGCCAATCCAGCTTTGAATATTAAAGGGTAAACTACTGCAGCTGGTGACACTCAGTATATCGGGATGTTTAAGAAGCTCGTCTCTGACAACTGTCACGGAATCTCTGGTTTTTTTCTGCATCAGATGGTAGACAACGGATTCTTTGTTCATTCCCAGATCCCGGTTCATGATGAAAGAGACCTGGGAATTGACGACAAGGGTTCCGATGATGAGCATTGTCGAGAGAGTGAATTGGAAGACCACAAGGACGTTACGGAAACGAGATTTATATCCCCTGGATTGAAAAAATGTCCTGCTGCTTCTTACGGGCGCGAATGAGGAGAGAAATAAGGCAGGGTAAAGACCAGCAATGAATCCGACCAAGAGGACGATCGCCAGAAGGCCGATAACAAGCTCGGCATTGGAAAGGTCGAGACTCAAATGGCTAATTGTGATTCGATTGAACGCAGGCAGAGAAAATTCCACGATCAGCAAGGCCGCGGCCAAAGCCAACCCGGCATGGAGGAAGGATTCGCTGAAGAATTGCCGGATGAGTTGGGCTCGTGTTCCTCCCAACATCTTCCGTAGAGCGACTTCTTTAGCACGGCCTTCGAAGCGGGCTGTGGCCAAGTTCATGAAGTTGACACAAGCGATCAGCAGGATGAAGCCGGCAACCAGGGAAAAAATACGGACGTAACGCATCGTTCCATCCGAACCGTCGGGTTTGTAAAGGTGAATCCTGGAGAGCTTTTGGATGCGGAGGACTTCAGTCTGACCCGGCGTGCGGGCACTGAGGAATCCGGAAATTTTTTTCTCCAGG
>JASFEP010000277.1:0-6270 GCA_050124775.1 Candidatus Aminicenantota bacterium | reverse complement strand
CAACAGGCGCTCAATGACTGGCTGGCTGTCTGGCTGTCCGGATCAGGAGTGGGGCGTGTGGGAGTTAATGCCGAGTCCGTGCTCTCTAAAGGAATTACCGCAGTGGGGGCTTTAGAACTGGGGGGCCTCATCCGGATTTTACGCAGAGACAAATTCGTAATATCCGGCGCCATCAGCGGGCGTCATAACAAACTTGTCGGTGTGGATGTCATCGGATTTGCTAAAAGTATTCTCGATACGGGCCTCATCGATGAGTCCAGGCTTTTGTTAAAGGTTCCATCCTGGCGTTTAAAGGGAGGTCTTCGATTTGCCTACGCGCTCAACGATCTTTTGGGATTCATTGTTGCAACAGATTGGGGAAAAGGAGACGATCTTGAGGGAAAAGATGAAAGCGCCACAGTGTTCGATATCAGCGGCGTAGTCAGTCTTGATCTGAATACAAGGACCAGACTTCCTATCGGTTTTCTGCTCGGATACGGACACTCCTCTTATCCGGAATCCTCGGGAGATATCATTGAAGATATCGGAGTCATAACATTCAGGATTGCCTATACAGGCAGCCGTGAATTCAGCCTCGGCCTGGAGTTTACTTATGCCAGTGCTCCCTTAAAAGAATTTGACAAATCACTCAATTATGGCGCCGCAAACATCAATCTTCAGTACTATTTTTAGCGAGGAGCCTGAACCTCCCGGTCTGAACGATCCGTTCCCCTAATTCAGGTTGCCCAGCATTTTCTTGATCACGACTTTCTGCCACTGTCTGAGATAAGCGACGATGTCGTGTCTTTCCTGGAAATCGAGTGCCCGGTGCTTATCTGAACCTCGTCCCCAAGACGGCATGGCCGTTCCGTTTCGGCCGATAGAGAGCGTAGCATAGATGAATCCGTTTGTCGCGGCATTCAGAAACTCCTGATTGTTAAGAGCCGGGGCCTGCGATCCCTCTCCCAACCGGCCATGACATTCGACGCATAGCTCTTTAAATAATTTTTCTCCCTTCTCTGCCGATCCAAAGATAGGACCTGGATAGATCACATCCGGTGGATTTTGGGATGCATGACGGAGATAAGCGACGACATCAGCGATATCCGAAGGAGAGAGCCTATCCTGTCTGGAAACAGCCGTAGACCAGCCGATCATTGCCGTTCCTTGACGGCCTCTGGCGATCATCTCGGAAAGAAAATAGTTCGAAGCCGCATTTTGAAAATCCAAATTGAAGAGAGCCGGGCCCGTGTCCCCCTGCCCATAAATCCCATGACAACGAGAGCAGAGATAATGATATCTCTCTTCACCGCGGGATAAATCCCCCGAATCGGCAGAAAAAGGACCTCGTCTGGATGTCCCTCCAAACCATCCTCTCAAAAAGGCTATGATGTCCGCCATCTCTTCAGACGAAAATCCTCCCCACCCGGGCATGGCTGTATTGCGCCGGCCATTGACAATCGTTGTGTACAGAAACTCATCATTTGCTACCGACAACATATCAGAATTGCTGATCGTTATGATGTGAGCACCCCGTCCATCATCTCCATGGCACATCGTGCAGTTGGATTTGTACAATGGTACTCCCTTATCACGATTTCCAGATAAACGCTGAACCGCCGAATAATCAGAATCGACGCTTCTCTTCGACTTTATAAATTGCGCCAAGGCTTCGATCTCCTCCTGCTTGAGACCGGAATAACGTGGCATCCAAGCCGCCATCTGCCGCCCGCTACGTCCATGATAGACCGTAAATTCGATAAATTCAGGCGAAGCCACAGAGAGAGAATCCGAACGTCCGATTCCGGGAATTCCGGTCTTGTATTCTTCATAGCTCTTCCCCTCCCCGGCTTTGCCATGGCAGGCCGTACAAATCATGGGGAAGGCGTCGGCACCGGATATAGCACCTCTCTGTCCTTTAAACTCTTCCAAAGTCTCGATGGAAAAATATGCAAAGGGGATCTCCGGCTTTGCCATTCCCAGAGTGAATGTTATCAGAGCCTGGAGGTCCTCATCCGCAAGGTCTATGGCCAGCATCTGCGAACCGGGGGAAACCATTTCCGGATCTTTAAAATGAGTATACAGCCAGTTGGTCACGGTTTGTTCCCCGATGATGTGGGCAAAATTATACTCGTGTCGGGTCTTTTTACCCTGTTCCGTCAAATCCGGCCCGAGTGTGCTTCCTACCCCACGGGCCTTATGGCATCCAAGGCATCCTTCCTGCCGGAAAACCCGGAGTCCCTGCCGGAAAATTTCCGTGCCGGATAGTGGCTCCATTCCTGTAAAAATGGCGAGATGACACTGGCCACACGAAGATTGCGTATAATCCAGTGCCAACATCGGGTGTGCCCAGTGCACATCATCCGCGCGGGCGTGAGCGTCTTTTTTGTCGATCGCCTGCCCTTGACCTTTATGGCAAACAGTACAGCCAAAATCAGCAACGGGATGAAAAACGAGGTGTTCCCCCGTGTGTGAACGATAGGGCAGATCTTGATCTTCCATTCGCGCATCATCCATTCCCAGATGACAAGTCTGGCATCGGTCGATACGGCTCAGCTCAGGCAGAGCAAACTGCCTGACGCCTAAGGCCATCCCTTTTGCTGATAATAACTGCCTCTCGTCCTCGGATTTTTCGATCAATATCTTCTTATACTCTCGCTGATGTTTCTTCCACTCAGGACGGCTCTCCCTGAAACCTGAAGCAATCACAAACAAGATGAAGACACAACTTGAAATCAGCACAGTCAGTTGAAAGGATCTTTTATGTTTTTCTTCCATGACACTCAGTTCATCTAATGTTTCAACATTTCTCAACTAGAGGGAAGGCCATTGAGATTTGAGCCAGTAGAATTCCCAATTGGGGCCGCGGAACAAGATGCCGACAGCCGTCAGAATCACAAAAGCCACCATAGCACAGGTAAAAAGGGCCAGCGCTGCATACCGTGTGGATTTGTATTTATGTTTTATAAAAAGCGACCAAAGGATAAACGCGAAAGTGAGCACTGTCGCGGGATTAACCAGAATGATAACGAGTTGGGGAATCCCTTGGAACCAATCTGAGAACCAACCGAAATTGACATCCACAAAAAGAACGCAAACAGCCATAAAAACGCCAAAAATCAGGGAATAAAGGGTGATCCGTTTACCTGTACTGCCTGAAAACCAAATCCCGATGTGTTGCTCTTCCCGGTCCTTGAATGGTATAGATACGAGAAAATAAATGAACAGGACTGGCACGATAATTCCGCCGGCGAAGGCCGAATAAGACACAAGCTCCTGGATGCCGAGAAAATACCATGGAGATTTGGCGGGATTCTCGGGCAGCATAGGATTGGCCTGTTCTTTAAGGGGCGCATCCATAAGAAACGCCGTCATCATCAATACTGCGCAGACGAGAGCCAGCAAGGCAAGTTCTGCCCACATCAATGTCGGCCAGGACAACATGTGCACATCTCTCTTTCTTTTTCTTGAACTGTCGTTGCTTTCATCCTGTGCTTCTGGAATCATGCGGCTTTTCTCATCCGGCTGATTTACCTTTCCTGCCATTCGAAACATTTCATCCGCATTCTCTGGCCGGCTGATGCCGCCATCTTTGCGAATGCGCCAGAAATGCCAGCTTGTAAGAATGAGAAACGTCAAAGGTAGAAAAATGACATGGAGCATAAAAAAACGTGAGAGCGCCGCCTGGCCAACAGTCTCTCCACCGATGAGAAGGCTTTTCACAAAACCGCCCGGATCGAAGTGTTGTGTTATGCCCAGGGCATCTGTCAATTCCCTCGCAGAGGCCGCAATATTCGATCCGATCGTCACGGCCCAATAGGCCAGTTGATCCCAGGGTAGCAGGTATCCGCTAAAATTCGACAGGACAATAATGAGCAAGAGCGCGACACCAATGATCCAGTTGAGCGTCCTCCGTTTAAGATAGGAACCCGTGTAAAAAGTCCGGATGAGATGAAGGAACCCTACGATCACCATTCCATACCCGGCCCACCGGTGCACATTACGGATGTAACGGCCCCCCTTGACGATAAAAACGATATCCTTCACCGATGCGTAGGCTCGTTCGACGGATGGCGTGTAGTACATCATCAAGAGCATACCGGTCACGACAAGGATCAGGAACAGAAATCCGAGCATAATACCCAGCCCGAACGTGTATGTGGGTTTCAGGCTGTAGGGATGGGTCTTCGGGGAATGGATATGGAAGAAAAAATTCTGCGTGATGGTTTTGATGCGCGCGCTTTTGTTTAGATTTCCTCCATCTGATGACATCACGAATTAGAGATATCATACAGGGAAAAACTCGTCAATGATAATAAAATCCAAAATTGGTTGGATTAGAAATTCACGAGATCTTAAGTTTCTCTTCAAAAGAGACTTTATGACTCATGTCGACGAGAAGCTGTCCATCGGGAGCAACTTCGACTTTGAAAAAGGTCAGTGCTCTCGGTGCAGGGCCTGACAGCACTCGGCCTTTGTCGTTAAATCGTGAACCGTGACAGGGACATTGAAAGCCTTCCTCTGTTGCTTCGAGCACACATCCCAGATGCGTGCAAACGGCTGACATGGCCCTGACGCCATCATAGTCTCTATAGATAAAGACATTATGAGCTGTGACAAGGAAAAACCTGTTGAGCGGGAAGTCATACAAACGGCCGACTTTGAACTTTTTGTTTTCTCTGGCCAGAGGCGGGATGACTTCTCTCAAGGTTCCAATGATAGCCAAAATTCCAGCACCTATAGCTCCTCCAAGAGCCACTCTACTGAGAAATTTCCGCCGGGTTATCCTGCCTTTAGCCTCGTTCATTGTTCTAAATTCACTCTATCCCAAAGTAAAAAGTCAACTCGAAGGCTTTCTCGCTCTGCTTGATTTCTCTCCCTCTGGTATCATACAGAATCTTTAGATAAAATCAAATGGCTACGGTCGTTCAGTCGTCACATTACTTTCATTCATACCGCAACAACTCCACCGGATCGGACCTTGCCGCTTTTACTGTTTGGTAACAGACTGTTAATAGAGCCACAAAAAGAACACCAATAAAAGCAAGGAGGAAATACCAGACCGAGATGCTCGTTTGATACGCAAATCTTTGAAGCCATTTCTGCATGAAAAAATAAGCGATGGGCCAGGCAAAGAGATTGCTCAAGACAACCCATTTAGTGAATTGCTTCGACAAAAGAAAGACAATTCCCGACTCTGTAGCGCCCAGAACTTTACGTATGCCAATCTCCTTTGTGCGCTGCTCAGCGACAAAAGCGGCCAATCCAAACAACCCTAAACTTGCGATAAAAATTGCCAGGAGCGAAAAAGAGAAAAATATCTGTGCTGTTCTCTCCTCGGCTTGATAGATTCCGGCGAAATGATCATCAAAGAACTCGTACTCAAAGGCTTGATTTGAAGCAAATTTTCGCCAAGTGTTTTCTAAAAAGGTTATCGTTTCTCTGATATTTTCGGACTGAATGCGAACGGAAACATAGCGACCTCTTCCCCTTGGGCCGTAAAGATGAACGATCAAGGGATTAATTTGATGGTGCAGACTTTTAAAGTGGAAATTCTTCATAACGCCGATAATGGTGAACGTTAAAGATCGATCGGGAGTGGGACCGATAGCTATAATTTGCTTGCCAATGGGATCTGTTAAACCGAGGTCCTTCACAGCCGCTTCATTGATGACGGCACTCTGCTGATCTGTCTGTCTTCCTTCCTCATAAAACCGTCCGGCCACCATTTCGATCTGGTAGGTTTCCACAAAAAAGGGATCCGATCTATAGGTCCAGAGAATATGTGTTTCTTCACCTGTGGCGCCGGCCAGTTTGTAAGCGGAATTCCCGAACTCATTCCCGATCAGATTATTGGTATTGGTGGCGCTCGTAACCTCCGGATTTTTCAACAGTTCTTGTCTAAAGGCCGGGATTTGGTTTCCGATATCATCGGTTTTTTTGACAATCACCACTTGGTCCTTGTTGAACCCTAAATTTTTGTTCTGAATGTACGTTAACTGCCTAGATACAATGATGGTTCCCACGATGAGAACAATGGAAACAGCAAACTGGAACATGACCAGTACGCTACGCATGTGGGATTTTTTGCTCTTTCCCGCCATCTCAGTTTTTAGAACGACGACAGGGTCGAAAGAAGCAAGGAAGAAAGCTGGATACGTGCCGGCCAAAATGCCGATGAATAAGACCAATCCCAGCAGCAGAGGGATGGTAAGCGCATTCTGGATGTAGGGAACAGCCAGTTCTTTTCCTGTTAGGTTGTTAAATAAAGGAAGGAGGATTTGGACGGCT
>JASFEP010000276.1:0-6277 GCA_050124775.1 Candidatus Aminicenantota bacterium | reverse complement strand
GGTTCAAATTTATTCCTCACAGAGGAAAGCATTTGATCGAATTTGAGTTCTCTGCTATATGTGCGTACTCTAAGGAAGATGATAGTTGTATGAATCTTGCGGCCCCGGTTAAATCGGGATCCCAAGACATTGACTGCCTGCTAGAACTATGATACTTTCGATTCAGGATTCCTGCCTTGGGCCTCTTGAAGAAGCATTGATTTTTCTTGGCGTGGGATACGGCTGTGTTTGCGCACATTAAAGAATTACCGGCAAACGTAAGGGATTAAAACTGACAAATTTACCAGGAGGAATTGAACTAAGATGCGAAGAATTGTCATTTCCGCAGTTTTGCTAATAGCCATAAATGTTTTGGCTCTCTCTGCCGAGCTTTTCGAACCGAAACACTGTACCGGTGTCTATGTCGGTAAAAACCTCACGGCAGATGGCAGCGTTCTGCTCGGTCAACTCGGAGACGAGAGTTCCAGCCACTGGATCGAGGTCATCCCTCATCGGTTTTGGGAGGCAAATGCTGTTCTTCCCATAGGTGTCACCATCGAAGCCAACTTCCCTGGCTTTATGATGGAGATCCCACAACTCGCTGAGACCAATAAATACCTCACAGTGCGCTACTCCGAGTACAAAGGATTCCCTCCTCCCCTTGAGAACGGGGGTTTGAATGAATTCGGTGTGAGCGTGGTGGATGTGTGGTCTCCTTCTCGTGATGAACTCCGAGAGATGACGCCAAAACCACAGAGAGGACTCAGCTACAGCGATGAAGCGCGTGTGATGATGGAGCGCGCCAAGTCTGCTCGGGAGGCTGTGGAGATTATAGGTCGGTTGATCAATCAATACGGTCACGCAACCTTTGGAGGCAATGTCCATCTTATCGCCGATGCCGAAGAAGGCTGGATTATCGAAGAGTTCGCGGGCGGTCAGGGTTTGTGGGCCGCCAAAAGTCTTGGTCCTGACGACATCCTCGTCATTCGTCCAGGCCATATCGGCGATTTCCCTCTCGAATACAAGGATGATCCCGATCACATGGGTTCGGATAATTTGATCTCATTCGCTCTGGAGCAGGGATGGTATGATCCGGAATCAGGACGACCTTTCAACATTTCGGAGACATACGAAAGTGACTATGATAAGAGGCAGGCCGGCCATCAGCGGCGTGTGAGCGCAGTCATTCAGGCAGAACAGGTCCTTCGGGCTAGGGCGCCCAACATCACTCTCCGTGACGTTATGGAAATTCTCAGAAATCCGCAATTTCTGAACCGAGCGACAAAATACGGACAGGTCGCACAGCTCAGGAAGGATATGCCGAATGAACTATCAGTACTGTGGATTGCCATGGGGCCTCCGGGCGCGAGTGTCTATATCCCTTACTATCTAGGCATATCCAGTGTCCCCTTGGAATTCGGAAAACACCGCTATTTAACGAAAGGCGAAGCGTTGAAAATGGAATTGGCGAGGGAACGCCAGGGGCAAGAAACGACAACCTATGCGTACCGGTTATTCGACAAACTTTTTATGTTATCCGATGAGCACTATGATGAATATCACCCAGAGGTCATCGCCACATTTCACGCCTTTGAGGACCAGCTCATTTCAAGGCAAGAAGATATCGAGTCCATCGCTTTACAGCTTCTCCATGCAGGCAAGCCCGATCTGGCACAGCGATTCCTGACATATTACTGTGAGACCGAAGCCCTTAAAGGATTGCGCTTGGCACGCACATTGGCCGACAGCATCGAAATGAGAACACGGCTTCGTTTCGGAATCCGATCGCTTCCGTCGCTTCGTGAGAATTCTCCTGATTTGAAGGCGGTCTTTTATTGAACGATCACCCAAACAAGAAGATATCGGGTCTTATCTTGCGGTGAATGAGCGCACATTTTGGAAATTCAAGGTATATGTGCCTTCTTTGATTATTTTTTTTACAAAAAATTGATAAAGAGATGAATCAAGTCACTCTCATTTTTCCCCATCAACTCTTTGAAGCGCATCCGGGTTTATCGCACAGCAAGAGTGCGTATCTGGTCGAGGACCCTCTCTTTTTTTTCGATCAGCAGCGGAAAATCAAATTCCACAAAAAAAAGCTGGTTCTTCACCGAGCATCCATGCTCTATTATAAAGAAAAACTCGAAACTCAGGGATTTAAGGTCCATTACATCCCTTACCAAAAAAGTGCTGCGACGGACGATTTGTTTCAGCGGTTCGTCAAGGATCAGATCCGAAAAATTTGGGTCGCGGATGTGGTGGATTCGGAATTGGATAAACGACTCTCGCTAGGAGCGCACAAAGCAAATATAGAACTTGAGTTCTTGCCCACACCCGGTTTTCTCACGGATTGCGAGTGGCTGAAGGACTTCTTAGTAGAATCTAAACACTACTCTCAGACGAGGTTTTACATCGCCCAGAGGAAACGGCTGGATGTTTTGGTTGAAAAGGGCAAGCCAGTCGGGGGCCAATGGAGTTTCGATCCCCTGAACAGACGAAAGATACCCAAGGGAACACCGATTCCTGAGATTGCCTCCATTCCAGAAAATGCGTTTTTGAAGGAAGCACAGGAATATGTGAAAAAAAATTTTCCGTCTCATCCGGGAAAAGTCGAAGGGTTTCTCTATCCTGTGACACACGTGGATTCCAGAATCTGGCTGGATGATTTTTTATACAATAAATTGGACGTCTTCGGGGATTATGAAGATGCCATGGTTCACGATGAGTCCTTCCTTTTTCACTCCGTTCTCACGCCATCCCTCAACGTGGGTCTTATTTGTCCCAAGGATGTTCTGGAGCGCACCCTGGCTTTTGTTGAAAAGCACCCTATCCCCGTAAATTCCTTGGAAGGATTTATCAGGCAGGTCATAGGTTGGAGGGAATTCATGCGTGCCATCTACATCCTCGAAGGAGAACGGGAGAGAACATCCAACTTTTGGGGACACAGACAAAAAATACCTGATTCCTTTTATACGGCCACAACGGGGATCGGGCCTGTCGATACTGTTATCGAGCGGGTCATCGATAGGGGATACGCCCATCATATCGAACGTCTAATGGTTTTGGGAAATTTTATGCTCTTGTGCGAGATCGCCCCCAGAGCTGTTTACAGATGGTTCATGGAGATGTTCATAGATGCCTACGATTGGGTGATGGTCCCCAATGTTTTCGGGATGAGCCAGTTTGCGGACGGCGGGTTGATCACGACAAAGCCTTACATCAGCTCATCCCGCTATATCCAGAAAATGAGTGATTTTCCGAAAGGCGAATGGTGCACGGTCTGGGATGCGCTGTATTGGAGGTTCATCGACAAACACAGAGATTTTTTTACCCGGAATCCCCGCATGCGGGTCATGACTTTTCAGCTCGAAAAAATGGATGAAAAGGTTCTGAAAAAGCACCACCTTGTCGCCGATCGTTTTTTAAAAAACCTGTAACAACAGGGCAAATACCTGAGGGCTTCACTCATTCCTCTCGGAAACAGCCCCGGGACTGTGATGAATGATATCCGAGTGTCCACATTGTGTGGTGGAGAAAACCGCGAGAAGAGCTGAGCGGATATGGTTCATCTCCCGGGGGGAGATGTGAGCGAAGCCCCCAAGTCCGGGCGAAGTTTCCTCGATGGGGAAACTGAGAGTGTTTACGAACCACCAATGACACTTATCATTTCCGTTTGACACACTTCATCCGAGTTGATATTCTTTTGCCAAGATTGGATAAGGGGAAGACAGTGGCAAAAAAATGTCCAAATTGTTTTTTCGAGAATCCTTCCGATGCGGAATTTTGCGAGAAATGTCATGCTCCTCTTTCTGTGACTGAGGAGACCTCCGCGCTAAAGGAAGTGACTTCTGCTTCGACAGGGGAAGACTCCTCTCCAAAAACACAGACCATACGTCCTGCAATCAAAGAACTAAGAGCAGGCATGGTCATTGCAGACAAGTATAAGCTGATCGAAGAGTTGGGCAGGGGCGGCATGGGGGTTGTTTACAAGGCGGAACAGTTCCAGCCCATCAAACGGAGCGTTGCGTTCAAGATCATCAAGCTGGGCATGGACACTCATCGCGTCATAGCCCGCTTCGAGACAGAAAAGCAGGCGCTTGCTGTCATGGATCATCCCAACATCGCCAAGGTTTTCGATGCGGGCGCTACTGAGACAGGGAGACCGTATTTTGTGATGGAGCTCGTCCAGGGATTGCCGTTATCCGGGTATTGTGACCGGCACAACCTGACCACCCGCGAGAGACTCGAACTTTTTATTCCCATATGTCAGGCTGTCCAGCATGCCCATCAGAAAGGGGTCATCCACAGGGATTTGAAACCATCCAACGTAATCGTAAGCGTTCAGGAGGATAAACCCGTCCCCAAGATTATCGATTTCGGTATTGCGAAAGCGACGGGTCATCGCCTGACGGAACAAACTCTCTACACCGAACAGGGGCAGCTCATCGGCACGCCCGAATACATGAGTCCTGAACAGGCAGAGATGACGGGGCTGGATGTGGATACCCGTACAGACATATACTCGCTTGGAGTGATGCTCTATGAGTTGTTGGTCGGAGTCCTTCCCTTTGATGCGAAAACACTCAGGGAAGGTGGCCTCAGCGAGATCCAGAGGATCATCCGTGAGGTGGAGCCCCTCAAAGCGAGTACACGGTTGAGCAAAGAGGGAGAAACACAGACGGAGATCGTAAAGCACAGGAAGACAGATCTTGCGTCCCTGCAGAGACAACTCAGGGGCGATCTGGATTGGATAACGTTGAAGGCCATGGCAAAGGATAGAACACGTCGGTATGCCACAGCTTCTGAGTTGGCTTCTGATATAGCCAATTATCTTCGGGATGAACCCATTCAGGCAAGTCCTCCGAGCACGACCTACAGGATGCGCAAGTACATCCGGAGACACAAAACTGGTGTTATTGCCGCAGGAGTTGTCGCTTTAGCCTTGGTGATCGGGATCACAGGAACCAGTATCGGCCTGATCAAAGCGAGGCGTGCTGAGAAAAAAGCCAGAATAGAGGCGGAAACAGCACGGCAGGTTTCGGGCTTTTTGGTCGATCTGTTCGAAGTCTCCGACCCCAACGAGGCCAAGGGCAATTCCATTACAGCAAGAGAAATTTTGGATAAAGGCGCACAAAAGATCAATCGTGAGCTGGAAAGCCAGCCTCTGGTTCAGGCAAGATTGATGAACACCATGGGTTTGGTTTACCACAATCTGGGGCTTTACGGGGATGCCCGATCCCTCCTTGAAGAATCCCTGGCGATACGGGAGAGTGCATTAGGCGCCGAATCTAAGGAAGTCGCTAAAAGCCTTGAAGACCTGGGTAATAATTACCTCTCTGAAGGAGATCATGAAAAGGCACGACAATACCTCGAACGCTCACTGGAATTGAGAAAAAAAATCTTCGGCCCGGAGCATACCACTGTCGCAAGCACTATGAATAACCTTGCCAATAATTTTCAGGCTGTCGGCAACTACGAAGAAGCACGGGCGTTTTATGAACGATCGATCGCAATCTGGGAGGGAGCTTTGGGGCCGGATAGCCTCGATCTTGCAGCCCCCCTGAACAACCTGGGGCTTCTGCTCTACAAAGTGGGAAACTATGAGCAGGCACTCCAGATGTATGAACGTGCTCTAAGGATCAAGGAGAAAGAAGAGGGCGTGGACCACCCGAAAATAACGGATACTCTGCACAACCTAGGAATGCTGTATTCAGAGCTGGGGGAGCGGGAAAAAGCAAGGCATCATTTTGAGCGTGCTCTAGAGATCACAGAAAAAGCGTTCGGTCCCGAACATCCCTACGTCGCGGATACGCGCAGGAGCCTGGGCATTCTTTACGCCCAAAGCAGCGAGTACGAAAAGGCCCTGACCTACTTCCAAGAGGTGTTGGAGATCGATAGAAAAGCCTTTGGCGAGTCTCATGCATTGGTGGGGAGTGATACAGCCAACCTGGGACTGTTGAATTTTGAGATGGGAAATTATGCCGAAGCCAGGCCGCTGTTGGAGCGCGGAGCAGCCATCAAAGAAAAGGCCTTGGGGCCAGAGCATCCCCTCATCGCTAATGACAAGAGCAGCATTGCTGGTCTCTACATGGAGATGGGGGATTATAAAGCGGCACGGCCCCTATTCCAGAGAGCATTGGAAATAAGAGAAAAGGCTTATGGATCCGAACACACGTTGGTGGCCTCCAGTCTCAGCGATCTTGGTCTTGTGCTCACTAAACTGGGTCGTATCGAAGATGCCAAAGCCATGTTCGAAAAGGCCCTTGCACTCCAGGAGAAGATCCTAGGCCCTGAGCAC
>JASFEP010000275.1:0-6300 GCA_050124775.1 Candidatus Aminicenantota bacterium | reverse complement strand
TCTTTTCATCTTCTGTTAAACTCAAATCTTCCATAATCGAGAGGTCTTCATTCATCTCTTCAAAGTTGCTGAATCCCGGAATTGTAGCATGGACATTGGAGTCTTGCAGAACCCATTTCAAAGAAGCACGCGGATTTACAGGTTCTTCGTCCTTTGTCCAATTTCCCATAATGACTTTTATAGCGATAACCCCTAATCCTGCTTTTGCAGCTTTGGCAATGGCTTCTTTAACCGCCCCAAGATTTTTCTGTTTGTGATAGTGAGCAGCCATTACGACCTCATAAAAATTTGAATCAGCGGCTGCATTAACCGCCTCTGCAACATTGCTATGGGAGGTGATGCCGAGAAATCGAGCTTTCCCAGCCTTTTTTGCCTTCTCCATAGCTTTCATTACAGGCTCATGAAAGGCTGATTCTCTTCGAGAGACCATATGGTGGTAAACAATATCCACATAGTCCATTTTCAAACGTTTAAGAGCCATATCAAGTTTCTTGAGAAAATCATCTTCTGTTACTGTTTTTGTATAAAGACCTGTTTTGTAATCTGGGAAAAGATGAATCTTGGTGCCGAATACAACAGATTCCCGAGGCACTTCCTTTAGGATTTCACCGATCATTTCCTCGTTGCGCATTTGCTGAGGCTGAGCTGCGGTGCTATCGAAGTGAGTGATTCCCGCATCGAGTGCTGCCCGCATAAGTGCCGGGCTACCGGAAGACAATATTCCCATTCCGATCACTGGAACTTGTATCCCAGTCTTTCCAAGGGTACGGTAGATGAGTTTTTTCTCCCTTTGGTTTTTATCCTGTCTTTTTGCTGTAGAAGGAAGGCAAATAAAGCCTGCCATCCCCGTAACAGAAGATTTCATGAATTGCCTTCTGTTGATCAATTTGTTATCCATGAGTTACCCCCCTCTAATGAATTGCTGCTGTGCACCTAATCCTCAAGATTCACCTAACTTTTATTACAAAGGGAAACATAATGTCAAACTTAATTAGCGGCACGCTCTATCAAAAGGCGTATAATGTATATATTTCACACCATTCCGTTATTAGCAATAAACAAGATGCTGTGCGGATTAAAGAGTAAGTGATCGGATGAATTGAGATCGACCTGACTTGATAATATATTTCAACTTATTTTATCTCAGGGTTTCGATAATGCGTGCATCGATCCAGTAGATGTCTTCGTTCCGGCCGTTTCCCCAGGAGTTCATCATTGCGATTTTTGCGTTCAATGTGATCGCTTCATCAGAGTAATTCGGGTGACGGCTCCGGCCACTCGAAAAGAGGAGATACTTTCCATCCGGAGACAGGATGGGGCAATGCTCGTTGGCCGCGGAATTGATGGCATCACCCATGTTTTTGAGGGGCGACCACGCGCCTTCCTCCAGGCTGAAGCTGATGTAAAGATCGCCGGAACCGAGGCTGTCGGATCTGCCGTAGCAGGTGACGATGATGTACGATTCGTCGGCGGCGATAAGAAGATCCCCCTCAAAATTTTCCGTGTTGATGGGGGGCCCTAGGTTTTCGGGCTCCAGGTAAACGTCGTCTTCGAAACGGGATCTGTATATGTCTCCACCGCCAAAACCTCCAGGCCGCATCGAGCAGAAGTAGAGGCTCCCGTTTTGAGCGAAGATGGGATAATACTCTTGCGCGTCTGAATTGACCGGGCCTTCCAGATGCCTCGCTTCGGACCATCCGGTGCCGGTCCGCTCCACAAACCAGAAATCGGTGTTGTCAGTGGGCGGGCCGTTTCCATCCAAGGGGCGCCGCGAACAGAAGAAGAGCCGTTTTCCATCGGGAGTGAAACTCATGTCGAGATCAGGGTATCTTCCCGAAAAAGAAGCAATCTCAGGCTGCAACCATCGGTCATTGTTCTGACGCATCATCGCGATAACGGGATAAGGAGCACCCGAGATCGACCAATAGAATTCGTCTCCTTCAGGTGAGAACACAGAGCAAAATTCACCATGCTCCGTCGAGACGATGTCGGGAGCAAAGATCTCGGCAATCATCCCCGGCGGTTCCTGGCCGAAATAGGATCCTTCGATAACGGGCAATTCCTCCTGTTTTGCACAAGTGAACAGAACCGTCGAGATGGCGATTGCACATGCTGGCATTAGAAAAATCCATTTGTTATTCATGATTCATTTCCCAACCGAAATTTATCCACCATTCCCAATCTTACTTATTATCAGCCATAAACATAACATATTGCTTACGGTTATAAAATTATTTATTTTATGACCTCTAGTTATATAAAATGACTGAAAAGTCAGATTTTATAACCTGCAGTAATAAAAATCAGCAAATATTCTTCAATTTAATAAGCATCGGCAATATCTGGTCATTTCTCACTCCTTTTTTGCCCACCAGGAGAAGCTTGAATAAAACGATCATGCTTTTTGTAGACATGGAGAGTCTGATGAAGTATCTTTAGAAAGATGGGCATACCTTACCACCTCATTGGTATCGGGATCGGATTTCTGCTCGGCATATGGGCGTTTATAATGGCTGAGACTGCCAAAGGGCGGGCGTTCATTTTGGGGACGATGCTCATAATATTTTTCCTTCCTGTGGTGTGGCACCACCCAGCCGCCGGTATGATATCCTTTATCGCATGGATCGTCTTCGGGATAGGGTGCTTCATCTTCATCAAATGGCAGGGTGTTGGCGTCAGATAGTCTCACCGAAGGAGATATTTATGACAAACACCGATTCTGATCCAAACGCAATAACCGATATGCACTTCCATGTGGGAGTGCTGGGTGATGAAGACTCCACAATGGGCAAACTCACCGCAGAATTCAGGCAAAGGATCGAGTATAAAGTGTTTTTACTCTATGCAAGATTGAAGGAGGGTGACGTATCGGATCAAAAGCTCTGGGAAGCCGTCAAAGAAACGATCGAATCCTGTAATCTGGATCATGTGGTGTGTTTGGCGTTGGACCCGGTTTATGATCATTCAGGCAACCGCCGCGAGGACAAATCGCTCATGTGGGTCGCTAACGACTATGTAATCAAGCTGCGAGATGAAATGGGTGATAAAGTGTTATTGGGGGCTTCGGTCCATCCCTACGACCCCAGTTTCGAAGCGAGAGTGAATGACCTTGTCGCAAAAGATGCAGCCCTCATCAAATGGCTCCCCTCGGCACAGCAAATCGATCTCGCCGATGAAAAGGTGAGAGACGCACTCGTTTTTTTGGCTGGCGCACGTAATGGCGATCCTCTTCCTGTGTTGCTCCATGTGGGTCCTGAATATGCGATCCCCTCCTCAGATCCGCGCACGACCTCCTATGATTTTCTATCCTGGACAGTATGGGATAAGATAGGCAATTTCTTTCGGGGCGCCAACAAATGGCATACGCCCCAGGTCGAAAAAATCCACACAAATCTCAGAGCAGGGCTGGATAAAGGGGCCATAATCATTTTTGCCCATTGCGGCCTTCCTTACTATGCCCCTCATTGGTTGAGGCGGATCTTCGAACACTCCGATTTTAAAAGTGTCCGCCGGTATATCGAAGAGTATCCAGCTGACGGAACGGAAGCCAGGCGGTGCTATACGGATTTATCCGCGTGTGTCACACCTTTCAGGCGCAGCTATTTTCCTGATATCGGCGAGCTTCCACCCGATAGCCTTCTCTTCGGCAGCGATTTCCCCACGCCCGTTTTCGAACTGTCGGCCAATGTGGGTGAATTGATGGATGATCTCAAATCGGTCTTCAAGGGAAATTTGGAGCGAATTGTGGTGCCGCAAGATAATCTGTTGGATGTCAACCTCAGAGAGCTGCGGCACTTTTTTCCAGAGCATCCAATGTTTACGAATTTCAATCGGCTGAGAAATATTTAATTCTCCGCCCTCGGCTGGTAAGTCCATCTTGTGTGCTTGAATATTGCGGATGATGCGAGGGCCTTGTTGAAAACAGATCCGTTCGATGCGATCATAGGAAACACAGATAAACTGATACGCGGGAGTCAAAGACTTGATTCCTAGACATTAAATGTAAATGAATAAGAAGTGGGAGATCTGTTGGATGTGAGTAACGAAACACAATTTCTTCAAAAACCCGGCGGCCGGATCGCTTATGATGATTCGGGAGGCGGCGGTCCAATCGTCGTAGCCGCACCGGGCATGGGAGATACGAGGGGAGTGTATCGGCACCTTACACCGCTTTTGACCGAAGCCGGAATGCGGATGGTGACGTTCGACCTCAGGGGCTTGGGTGAATCTTCGGTCGATTGGGATGATTACAGCGATGCTTCCATCGCATCGGATTACATAGCGCTGGTCGACCATATCGGCGAGGCTCCAGCGGTACTTATCGGAAATTCGAAGACGGCTTCATCGGCCGTTATCGTCGCAGCCGATCATCCCGAAAAAGTCTCAGGATTGGTGCTCTTGGGGCCATTTACCCGACAAGTTTCGGTCAAATGGTGGCAAAAAATCCTCTTCGGCGCCATGCTCGCTGGGCCGTGGGGGAGGGGAGTTTGGGTCTCCTATTATAAAAGGAACCTCTACCCTGGACCGAAGCCCGATGATCTCGATGAGTATGTTATTGCCTTATCCAAAAATCTGGCCGAACCGGGCCGATTCAAGGCCTTTAAAAAACAGGCCGGAGACTCACATCGTGAATCTGGTGAGAAATTGGAAAGGGTGAATCAACCCTGTCTGATCGTTATGGGAACGGCCGATCCAGATTTTCCGGACCCTCAAGCAGAAGCGACCGAACTGGCCGAACTCATGACAGGCGAAGTGCTTTTCGTCGAAGGTTCAGGCCACTATCCGCAGGCCGACAATCCAAAGGAGGTCGCCACAGCGATTATTGGTTTTATCAAGCGGATCGAAACAACTGGCATGAAGACTTACGTCCTGTAAAAACGAGGCAAGGAGTGTAAAATTATGTGTGGTTCACGCCTCCACCTCCTTCGGCACAAACTCCATGCCGAGCTGCTGCATGACATTCAATATGTCGACCTCTTCTCTTTCCTCGACGACTTTTCCGTTTTCCATCCGGACGATAAAATGGCGCTGCTTTCGATCTTTTTCCCGGTAGGGGGGATGCCTCGATATTCTTCTGTGAAAGTGCCCGAGGTGCTCATTCTGGCGATGATTATGTCCTTTACGGAGTAAAGTTCTTCGATTTTCCAGTTGTAATCAGGGAAACTTTTCAAATGCGTTACGACCAATTTCTCTGCTTGGACAATATTTCACCGTGCATCATTGAACACAAAGCAGTTCTGATCTCCCCTTATTGACAAATAAAGAAGTATTTGATAATCATAGGTCAGATTTCATTCGCTCCTTCAAAACAATGGGGCTTTCCTTGTGTCATCATTGCATCAATGAGAAAAAGAAGGTTGATTTATCTAGATTAACGGGGATTTATTATTGTCTGGAAATCCAATTCAGGGGATTGGAATGAATCTAAAAAAGTATTTTTCTCTTATTTCGGTGTTTGCAATCGTCATGATGTCAGCCTTGATTGTACCCGGGGCCTTGGGGGCAGCTCAGCCAAATCCAATCACTGCGCAAGCGGAGAAGATTCCTGACATTTCAGGCAGATGGAATAGCAGCATTGGCGTGATATTTCAGATCGATCAGCAACAGACCAGGTTCTTCTGGCAGGACCCGGAATCGGGCAATCAAGCCTCGGGTTCGATTGAGGGTGAAGAGTTACAAGCCGTTTGGATTGTTCGGGAGACCAGCCGACCGGTTACAGGTAGAATTACGGAATACGATTCATCCGGGAAGCCGGTAAGAATCGAATGGAGCAACGATGTGATATTCTTCCGCGATTCAGAGCCGAAAATGCTTTCTCCCATCAAAGGATGGTGTTGTAAGGATGGAGAGGTCTTTGCTGCTACGATCACCGAGTGTAATAAACAGGGGGGAAAGTTTTTCGAAAAGCGGGAACATGCTGAGGAAGTCTGTGCGAACGAGTATCCGAAGGAGGGCTGGTGCTGTCATGAAGGGGAGGTGATTCCTTCTAGGAGAGATGTATGTCTTGAGAGGGGAGGCCGTTTTTTTCCCACCCGGGAGCAGGCAGAGGAGTACTGCCGGGAGGAATATCCGGAGCCAGAGTGGGGATTTTGTTGTCTGGAGGGGGAAATATTTGAAGCCAGCATCGATGAGTGTCTCGAGCGAGGAGGCCGGTTTTTCCGTACGATGGAAGAGGCTGAAGAGCACTGCCGGAGAGAGCATCCTGTTGAGGGCTGGTGCTGTCGAGAAGGGGAGGTGATTCCTTCTAGGAGAGATGTATGTCTTGAGAGGGGAGGCCGTTTTTTCCCCACCCGGGAGCAG
>JASFEP010000274.1:0-6342 GCA_050124775.1 Candidatus Aminicenantota bacterium | reverse complement strand
CATAAAAAAAGGTCTGAGAGTTATGGATACAACAGCCATCTCTTTGTGTAAAGATAATAACATGCCGATCATCGTTTTTAATCTTTGGAAAAAGGGGAGTATGAAAAAGGCTGTGTTGGGGCATAAAGTCGGAACGAAAATTTCCTGAATATCTGAATTATTCATAAAAAATGTCGATGTTTATACATATACAAACGATATTGACGTCCTTTTTCAATTTCATCTCGCATCCTTTTGAATGCTCTTTATTAAATAATTCCTGTATTTATAATCGACATTTTTTACCCTACGGGCGAACCGATTTTGCCACAGCTGCATCATTGCTGCCAATTTGCTGTAGTGGACTACCGACCCGGCCTATCCAACCAAACTTCATAGGCCGCTTCTTCGCGGTAGCGGCAACTTCGGTCCGTGAATAATTCAGATTAAACGTAGTAGGAGAGAGGGAAAATGGTCAAAGATGTTTTGATAGAACTGGAAAAAAGGATGAAGGTCTCTGTCGAGCACTTTCGGAAAGATCTGGCAAAATTGCGCACCGGGCGGGCGAGCATCAATATTTTCGAGGATATCAAGATCGACTACTACGGGGCGTTGACACCCATCAACCAGGTGGCCACCCTAACGGTCCCCGACCCTACCCTGATCCAAATCCAGCCGTGGGATCCCACCCTTCTGGAAAGTATCGACAAAGCGATCCAGGCTGCCGACCTCGGTCTCAATCCCATCAACGACGGAAAAGTCCTCAAAGTCCCCATCCCTCCTTTGGATGAAGAGAGACGAAAGGATATGGCCAAGCATATCAAAGCCATGGTGGAAGATGAAAAAACAGCTCTTCGAATAATGAGGAGAGAGACCAAAGAACAAATCGAGCAACTGGAAAAGGACAAGGAGATCACAGAGGACGACAAGTTTTGGGGGTACGATAAGCTTCAAGAGATAACGGACGGGAATACCAAGAAGATCGAGGAACTCGGTTCAGCCAAGGAAAAAGAGATCCTCGAGCTCTGATTCGTTCAAACGGTAACTTCTTTATTCACCCTGGCGATGTTGTTCTTCGTTCCGAATTTTGTCCGGATGACAGAACCCCAGCCGAGGATGCTTAGGACAAAATAGAACAGAGAGCCGAAGATCGGGATGAATCCGATAAAGCTCACCAGAATAAAGCCAAGAATAACAGCGCCGATGACCGAAGCATTTTTGCTCCCGAGGGCCTTGGACAGGCTCTCTCCGAAGAGGTGAAAGAGAATGACGCGACCGAAGATCTTGATAACGATTCCCAGAAAGACGAGGGCGATAAGGATCGGAATTCCGATCAGTATGAGCGATAAGAAGGCCGAAAAGATGACAAGCCCTGTGAAAATGATGATGCCCAAAAGCCCTGTTCCGAAAACGGGCCAGAATTGTGTCCTGATTTGAGAGGAGGCAAAAACGATCTGGCGGGGAAAAACGGCGGCCAGAAGAACAGCGAGAAGGAACCAGATAAAAAGTGCGAACAGTTTGATGATCAAAAGGAGAGGGATGATCTTCATCCCGAAGACACCACCCAATCCTTCCTTAAAGAATTCCTGAATGTCCGCGTAGGATTCGAGTCCGAACTGGACTGTATCTCCATCGATCACACTCCCATATTCCTTCTCAATGGTTCCCCCCAGGGAGATTACATCTCCATCGACCTCTGCCGAGGACTTGAGTATAACCTCTGCACCGAAGCCTACGATCGAGCCCTGGACCTTGCCCTCGAGGATGATCCTTCCGCCAAATGCCATTGCATTTTCGGTAACGGTCCCCTTGATAAGGATCTCGCCTCCCAGACCTACAACATTGTCCTGGACTTCGTCGCGCTCGACGATAATATCTTTTTGGAGTATAAATCCCTGTCCGAGAAGTGGGGAAACTCCTCCAAGCAATAAGATGAGTATCAGGGAATACAGGAATCTATTTTTCATATCTTATCTCCAGTCCAAATTTTTCTCCTCATCATATAGAGTGTAAGTATGGATAGAATTATGGTTAAGATGACGAGGAAAACTTGAAATTCAGGGCGAATGAGCGTTGTTAAACTGCCCAAGGTCTTGAAAAGAAAACTGACAAACTGGATGATTATTTCGAAGACCACGGACGTGATTTTGAAGAGCTTGACAGCGAAGACCGAAACATTTTTCACAAAAGTCCACAGACTGCTGTTCAAACCGACAAACAGGCCCGAAAAGCTGAAATCGGACTGCATGAACACAGCCAAAAATATGAACATCATCAAGGAAAAAGAAGTGGCTAATCCGGCGATCCAGATCCGAACAGTGGATACTCTGGGGAAAACCCTAGCCATCACTTGTTGAGTGAAATCGGCAGGTAAGTCGATTGGGGGAAGGGTTTCCACGGCTTGCATCATTTTTTTTCTGTCTTCGAGCAAGAGCTTGCATGATTCACAGGAAACGAGATGTCTTTCGACGGACTCTCTTTCTTCAACCGTAAGTTCATCCTCGAGATAAAGATAGACCTGGCGAACCGTCAGGCAGCTCATTTGCCCTCCTCCATGTGGCGGCGGATCAATTCTTTCGCTTGAAAAACTTTGTTTTTGATCGTGCCTACGGGTAGAGACTTGATCTCTGCGATCTCATCGTAGCTGAACTCGTTGATGTGCCTCCATACGAATAACTCTCTGAGCGCGGGCGGGATTTTTTCCATGGCCTTTTCGATCTGTTTCCTGACTTCTGTGAGTTCGAATTTTTCAGCGATGGAGAGATCTCTGGAGGGGATCTGTATGCTGGGTCTATCGTCCTCACTGTATCGACTTTGGTCAAGGGAGAAGGCATCGATCTTCTTCTTTCTCCAGTAATCGATTGTGAGGTTCGATGCGATCTTGAACAGCCATGTGCTGAATTTGTGCTGGGGTCTGTAAGTGTGGAGAGAGGCATATGTCTTGATGAAGACATCCTGTGTGAAATCGAGCGCCAGCTCCCTTTCTCCGACCATCCGGCCGATGTAGTTCAAAAGGGGTTGTTTGTATCTTTGAACGATCATCTCAAATGCCTCTTTATCGCCGCCAAGAGTGCGTCTGACTAAGTCTTTGTCATCATACATGGAGGACTTCCAGCCCTCGAAGCATTATACGGATTTCCAAAAAAATGGTTTTGCTTTGGGGCTTCGTTCACACCTCGGAATTAAAAATACTGCGAACACCCATCATTTGTTCTCGATGATCTCGACGTCCGGTGGGATCCGCAGTTCAAAAATCCTATCCTGAAGATCGATATTCGTTTTGATCTTGCTGAAGCGAAACTCGGTCTTATTACCCGCCCAATCGAAGGAGATCAGTTTTTGAATGAACCACGTTTTTTCATCGATCTCCAGAAGAAGAAAAGAGTCTGCATATTCTTCGTCATTGGGCGTGAGTTTGATCTGAATGGTCTTAGCGTTTTCTGTAGGGAAAGGGTTGAGTTCGATCGAGTATTTATCCAGCAAAACAACTTGTCCGGACAACAGTAAAAGGACATCGGAGTTCTGTTCCCCCCCCGATAAGTCATATTTTATGAGAGTTTTTTCGTCTTTGTTGTAATCCCAAAAAAAGTCGTCCTTGATGAGGAATATCTTTTCCTCCGGGTCTTGATATTCCCATTTCATCAGGTAAGGTTTTTTAAAGTACAGTCTTCCCTTTTCGTGAAGAGGTGTCGAGACTGTGGCGGAATAGTAGAGCTGCTCGAAGTTTGCCTGGAGCGACCGGGTGGACCGGAGCGTATTTTCTACCCGCAAAGCGACTTCTTCTGCCGTTTGGGCGAAACTCAAGCCGCCAAGCATCAAGATGCAGAGGAGTTTTTTCATTTTTAAAATTATAACATAGAATCCCTTTTACGAAAATTTACTGGATTATTCATAAAAGCAGCTGACAAATATTATTCCAAAACAATATTCCAACTTTTATTGTCAGCTCCTTTTACCCCTTGGGCGAACCAATCTCATCCCAAAGCCTTCGTTGTAGCCCCCTCGCGGTAGTTTACTACAGCTTCGGGAGCCACTGCCTCGCCTCTACGGCGACCTCGGTCCGTGAATAATCCATCTCTCATGGATTATTCATTGGTTAATTCATGTCGGTTTGATATTCATAATGAGTTTTTGTTATAAGGACACTGTGAATACGGAATTCTTCCTGTATCTTTGCGTCTATTTCGGTCTGCTCCTTCTTGTGGGTTTCTTTTTTTCCAAAAAACTAAAAAGTTTGGAGGATTTTTTTCTCGCATCCCGCGATCTTCCAGCCTTTCTGATCCTCCTCACTCTCGCAGGCTCATGGCTGGGCGCCACATCAACATTGGTGTCAGTGGATGAAGCTGTTGACAAAGGGATCAGTTCCTTTTGGGTGATCGGAATCCCCTCCATCGTGACAGTTGTCGTATTCGCTCTTTTTCTCGTGCGGCCTATACGGCGATTGCCGTTCGTGAGTCTTCCGGATCTGATGGAGAAACGGTATAGCCGGGCGGTCCGCCACCTGGCAGCTGTTATGATCGTGTGGTATATGGTTCTTCTTGCCGCCTCACAAATGGTGGCCATGGGGAGTTTTCTTAGATCTTTCCTCGGAACATCTTATTTTATAGCGCTTTGTTTAGGGACTGGTGTTGTTCTTCTTTACTCTGTTTTTGGGGGATTGTTTTCGGTCGTGATCACAGATGGATTCCAATTTTTTCTTCTGGTGGCCGGAATTATAGGCCTTCTTTTCTCGTTGATGGGAATGTCCTCATGGGACAATATCTCCATTTCCGCTCGGGCTCTGGGGAAGAGCGATTTTTTCAACTTTTTTCTGGATTTCGATAGAAGTATCTGGATCGCCTTTTCCTTCACTCTGGCCTGGATCATTTCTCCCATCGTCTGGCAGCGGATACAAGCGGCTCGGACGGAGCGTGATGCTAGGGTAGGTCTGTTGGGATCCGGAGGAATATTTTTTGTATTCTTCGGCTGTATCGTATGCATCGGGATCTTGGCTCTTCCTCTATCCATTTCTGCGGACCGCACAGACACCATTCTTTCTGTGCTCATTCATTCGCATCTGGGGAAATTTTTGGGAGGGATTCTTTTTCTCGCTATTATTGCGGCGATCATGTCCACGATGGACACGGCGATTAACACAGGGGCGCTTTCATTGACCCGGGACGTATATCAGCAGTTTATTCCTCTATCCCATCAAAAAAATGCCGTTATTGTAAGCCGCGTATCGACCATCATCTTGGGGGTTTTTGCGTTCTTTATCGCCACAAGGTTTCAGGATATTTTAAAGACACTCGGCTTGGCCTCGGAAGTTATGGCCGAAGGGATGTTCGTTCCCGGTATTGCCATGGTCTTTTTGCGGAAAAAATATCCTTTCGCAGGGATGTTGAGCCTCCTCCTCGGGAGCGGATTTGCCGTCGTGGGTTTCTTGAATGGTTTGGATCTTATCCGTTTCGATTGGCCCCAATGGCCATTTTCGGTGCCATTCGGGCTCGGCCTTTCGTTTGGGGGATTTGTTTTCGGTTTTTTGATCGACCGCTACGCGAGCAAAATACCCCGATCGAAAACCTGATAATCTCTGTCTGCGCTTCAATTAGATATTTACTGTATGCTGAGAATTATATATGATTTATCCTGGGTCAAAAAGCCTGAAAGCGGAATACATCAGTCTAAAGTCGGATCAGATAGAAGACGATGGCAATTTTTAGAGAACTCAAGTGGAAATTCATCGGATTTCTGGGAAAACTAGTTCTGGGTTTCTGGACGATCACGGCTCGGAAGACACTGATCGGGGAGGACCGATACAAAAAGTTAAGGAGCCAGAACAAACCTGTGGTTCTTCTTATCTGGCATTCGCGATTGCTCGTCGTTCCCTACTTATTCAGAAAGCGGGGGATACTGGCTTTGATAAGCCCGAGCGAAGACGGTGAGATCCTCGCGCGCATCGTAGAGGGATGGGGAAAAGTTCTCAGGGGCTCGGGCTCTCACCCCATAATAAAGGCATGGGGTGCGATGAGAAAAGAGCTGGATCGAGGGGGAGAGGTAATTATCGTGCCCGATGGTCCGAGGGGCCCGAACCGTAAGATGAAACTCGGCGCTCTCAAGCTTTCGCAGCAGTCGGGTGCGCATATCGTGCCGTTCACTTTTGCGGCATCAAAGGGAAAAACGCTCAACAGTTGGGATAGATTCTTGATATTCTATCCTTTTTCGAGGGTTATCGCCCTTTTCGGTGAGCCTATACTCGTCGACCCGAAATTGCGCGGGCACGACCTGGAAAAAGAAAGGCAACGGGTCGAACAGATACTGTTGGACCTGGATGACGAAGCGGAAGGCTACCTGAATCATTGATAAACGAAACTGACCAACCTA
>JASFEP010000273.1:0-6351 GCA_050124775.1 Candidatus Aminicenantota bacterium | reverse complement strand
ATGGCAAAAAAGGAATTGCGATTCAGAGGTACAAGGGATTGGGAGAGATGACACCCGTTCAACTCTGGGAAACGACCATGGATCCTGAAAAAAGGTATCTTCTCCAGGTGTCTATCCTTGATGCGGTAGAGGCGGATAAAACTTTCACTATCCTGATGGGGGATGAAGTCGAACCGCGCAGGAATTTTATCGAGACAAACGCTCTGGAAGCCCAAAATTTGGATGTTTAAAGAGAGATTATGAAAAGTTCCAATTCAGAAAAAAACGGATTGTTGAGCAACAACATTTCTATCGTCAGTGTCGAAAAGGAAATGAAGAAGTCCTATCTGGATTATGCGATGAGCGTCATTATCGGACGTGCTATCCCCGACATAAAGGATGGATTGAAACCTGTTCATCGCAGGACTCTTTTTGCCATGCACGAGGCAGGAAATACATGGAATAAGCCCTACAAGAAGTCTGCCCGGATCGTGGGAGATGTCATCGGAAAATATCATCCGCATGGGGATGTGGCTGTTTACGATACGATCGTGCGTATGGCCCAAGATTTCAGCCTTCGATATCCCCTCGTTGATGGCCAGGGCAATTTTGGATCGATTGATGGCGATCCTCCTGCTGCCATGAGGTATACCGAGATCAGGATGGAGAAATTCGCCCAGGAGCTTCTCGCCGACCTGGACAAAGATACCGTCAATTTTATTCCTAATTATGATGAAAGCCTGAACATGCCCGAAGTCCTTCCGGCCAAAGTCCCGAATTTGCTCGTCAATGGGGGATCAGGCATTGCCGTAGGCATGGCTACGAACATACCGCCTCATAATTTGGGTGAGGTTATCGATGCTATCATCCACTTGATCAAACATCCTAACACTAAATTAGCGAAGCTCATGCAGTATGTCCCCGGACCGGATTTTCCCACTGGAGGGTATGTCTTTGGCATGGAAGGGATAAAGAGTGCGTACGAAACAGGTCGAGGGATCATAAACCTGCGCGCCAAAGCCGTGATCGAGCGGGGAGCCAAGGGAGAAAGGGATCGTATCGTTATCACGGAAATCCCTTATCAGGTAAACAAAGCCAAGCTTCTCGAAAGCATCGCCAGCCTTGTGAACAGCAAAAAGATCGAAGGAATCGCGGACATCAGGGATGAGTCCGACAGGGAAGGCATGCGTGCTGTTATTGAGATCAAAAGGGGCGAGTTCCCTGAGGTCATCCTGAACAATTTGTACAAACACACATCCCTTCAGACCTCTTTCGGGATTATTCTCTTGGCTATTGTGGAGAAACAGCCCAAAGTGATGAGCTTGATCGACATGATGCGCTATTTCATCTCCCACCGCCAAGATGTGGTTCGACGGCGGACAAGATTCGAATTGAAAAAAGCAGAACATAGGGCTCATATCCTCGAAGGATTGACCATTGCTTTGGATCATCTCGATGAGATCATTACTCTCATCCGTGCATCCAAGACAGTGGATGAAGCGAGGAATGGCTTGATCACGAACTTCCATCTGACACGGATCCAGGCGCAGGCTATCCTGGAGATGCAGTTGCAGAAATTGACCCGGCTAGAACGGGAGAAGATCGTTCAGGAGTACAAAGATTTAAAGAAGCTCATTGCACGATTGAGAAAGATCCTCAAGAGCGAACAACTGATCCTAGACATTATCGTAGATGAATTGAAGCAGATAAAAACGGATTACAACGATCCTAGACGAACGGAGATCATCGAAGAGAGTATCACCGAGATCTCTACCGAAGATCTGATCAAAGAGGAAGATGTGGCCATTACCTATACATCTTCTGGATATATCAAAAGGACATCTTTGAGCAGTTATCGTTTCCAAACGCGCGGTGGAAAAGGGAAAAGAGGCATCAGCATGAAAGCAGAGGATGTCGTGCAGGACCTCTTTATCTGCTCCACGCACAGCTATATGCTCATTTTTACCAACAAAGGTCGGCTCTACTGGCTTAAGGCGCTGTACATCCCTGATGTGGGTGTCGCCAGTCGCGGAAAGTCTATTCAAAATCTCGTCCAGCTCGAGCCTAACGAACGAGTAAGCTCGGTGGTGGCTGTCAAGGAATTTTCGGAAGACCACTATGTGATGATGCTTTGCTCCAATGGACGGATCAAAAAAACCCGGCTCAGCGAATTCAAGAACATCAGAAAGGGAGGTATTCTGGCCATCAAGCTGAATTCTAAAGTCGAACTTTTGGAGGCAAAGCTCACCGATGGCAACAAAGACATAATCATCGGAACGAAAATGGGCAAAGCCATCAAATTTAAAGAAAGTGAAATCCGGCCTATGGGGAGGCAAGCCGCAGGAGTGAAAGGGATTACGTTGAGCCCGAAAGACCAGATTATCGCAATGCTGGTTATCGGAGAGAAAGAGAAGTATGCGTTTACAGCGGGCGAAAAAGGATACGGCAAAAAGACAGACGTCAACTGCTATTCCCTCCACCATAGGGGTGGGAAAGGAATCATCAACCTGAAGACAAATAAAAAAATCGGGAAGGCCATCGGAATGGTTGGAATTACCGATGAAGAAATTCTTTTGATCACCGAGGTTGGAAAAGTCATTCGTTTCAAGACGGAAAAACTCCGGCCCATCGGTAGAGCGACTCAGGGAGTCAGGATCATAAACCTCGAAAAAGGGGATAGAGTCGTCTCGATCGCGAAGGTTCAGGAATCATAGTACATTCGTTATAGAATTCCTCCTGTTATGGAGATCGAGTCTCCTTAAAGCTCCGGTCTAAGCTTATCGAACCTAACTGGCGCCGTGAATTTAAGCGGACCATTTAAGGAACTGCTCCTGGTATGTTTGCTGACAACAAAGCTTGACTTTGAGGAACCAATACCCATAGAATTTACCCAACGGTTGAACAGGAGGGTATTATGGTCGAAACTTTAAGTCAGCTTTTCCTCAACACGGTTAAATCTTTCCCCAAAGACGATTTGATGCTTTATAAAAAGGGAGGGGAGTACACCTCCATTTCAACAGAAGAGTTCGAAGATCGGGTGAAACACTTCGCTCTTGGTTTGAAAGATCTGGGTCATGGCCCAGGGGACAAGCTGATCATACTCTCAGAGAACAGGCCGGAATGGGTGATTACGGATCTGGCAAACTTGTGTCTCGGGGGAGTAACAGTGCCCATATACACATCGTTAGTTCCAGAACAGATCAAATATATAATCGATAATTCAGACGCACGAGCGGTCGTGTTTTCGGATGCGGAGATGTGGGAAAAAATCAAGACCATCCGGTCAGAGCTTCCCAAAGTGGAACACTATATCTCCTATCTTACAGAGGGGCCTGAGGGCACATTGACTTTGGGGGACATTCAGGATCGGGGGAAAAGACTTGCTGAGGAACATCCCGATCTTTTTGAAAGATCTGCACTGGATGTGAAACCGGATGATATCGCCTCGATCATCTACACGTCAGGGACGACGGGAATCCCCAAAGGCGTCATGTTGATGCACAACAATTTTGTGAGTAATGTCCGCTCCGTGACTCAAATCATTGAATTTACGGAGGAAGATACTGTCCTTTCTTTTTTACCTCTGTCTCATGTCTTAGAACGGATGGTCACTTTTGCTTATCTATATAAGGGATGCTCAATAGGTTACGCAGAGAGCATTGAGACGGTTGCAGAGAATCTATTGGAAATACGGCCGCACATCATGGTCAGCGTACCCCGTGTGTTCGAAAAGATCTATGCTAAAGTCATGGATAATGTTCTTTCCAGTTCTTCGTTTAAGCGGAAGATCTTTTTCTGGGCTGACAGAGTTGGACGGGAGTATGGGGGGAAGAAATTGCTCAAACAACCTATCCCCGGTTCTCTTCAATTCAAAAAAAATCTTGCACACAAACTTGTCTTTTCCAAAATCATCGCAAAAACCGGCGGCAGGGTTCGCTTCTTTGTTTCTGGGGGAGCTCCTCTTTCCAAAGATATCGCCGAGTTTTTCTATGCTATGGGGCTGAACATCCTGGAGGGCTACGGGCTGACAGAAACCTCTCCTGTTATCGCTGTGAACACTCTTGAAGACATAAGATTCGGAAATGTGGGAAGACCTATTCCCGGTGTAGAGTTGCAGATCGCCGAAGATGGGGAGATCTTGACAAAGGGGCCACATGTCATGAAAGGGTATTACAAAATGGAGGCTGAAACACAAGAAGCCATACGGGATGGTTGGTTCTACACGGGAGATGTCGGATATTTGGATGAAGAGGGATTTTTAACGATCACAGACAGAAAGAAAGACCTTATCGTTACGGCAGGTGGAAAAAATGTAGCTCCACAGCCTATAGAGAATGTATTAAAAACGAATCCCTATATTTCCAATGCGGTTATAATCGGAGATAAGCGGAAATTTATCTCTGCACTGATCGTGCCGAATTTCGAAAAATTACTGGAGTATGCAGATGCAAACAACATCGCTTACAGCGATTACAGTGATCTTGTCGAGAATGAAAAGATCTTGAATTTCATGGAGTCTGAGATCAACAGGGCAACACCAGGATTGGCATCCTATGAAAAAGTGAAAAAAGTGGCTTTGCTGGATAGAGAATTCGAGATCGAGAAGGGAGAGATAACTCCAACTCTCAAAGTGAAAAGAAACATCATCGAACAGAAGTATAAGCCTATTATCGAAACCATCTACCAAGAATAAATTTCTGGATTATTCATAAAAGATGCTAACACACTTTTAGCAATAAACTTTTCACAAGGAAAATTCTTCATCTTCTTGTTAGCATCTTTTACCCTGTGGGCGAACCGATCTCACCACAAAGTCTTCGTTGTAGCCCCTTCGAGGTAGTGTACTACATCTTCAGGGGCCACTGCCTCGCCTTTGCAGCGACCTCGGTCCGTGAATAACCCATCTTCTTCCTGGATTATTCATAAAAGATGCTAACACACTTTTGTCAATAAACCTTTCACAAGGAAAATTCTTCATCTTCTTGTTAGCATCTTTTACCCTGTGGGCGAACCGATCTCACCTCAAAGTCTTCGTTGTAGCCCCTTCGAGGTAGTGTACTACATCTTCAGGGACCATTGCCTCAGCCTTTTTGAATGGGTGGGGTGGGTTGGAGGCAGAGTGGTTTGGCGTCGGTCCGTGAATAATCCAGAGGCAAGAGTGATAATCTAGAGAAGTGCAAAAATCTATGAGGGTCTTTTTTTTATATAGAGAATTCGGCCGCAGTTTTCACAGAGAATAATTTGAGACTCCTCTTTGAGCTCATTCAGCACTTGCGGTCGGATGCGTATTTGGCACATCGAACAAAAATCATCGGTAACGGGAGACAACGGAATCCCATTTTTTTTCCTGAATATCTCTAAATAAAGCTTAGACTGTTCTTTCGGGATGAGCGGGATCAAGGCCTCCTTTTTTTGGATCAGGTCTGTTTTTTTTGCCTCCAATTCTTGTCTTTCACGTATGAGTTCTTCTTTATCTTTTCCAAGTTTGACCTTGGCATCGCTTGCTTTAGATTCGGCCCTGCGGATTTCCTCGCTGATGTCATCAGCATTGAGCATTTCATTGATGATTTCCTCTTCTTTTTGGTCGATCTTGGATTGTGCGTCTTTGATCTCGCTCAGCAGCGCGCTGTACTCTTTATTCGTTTTTACTCCACCTAATTGATGTTTGTATTTATCTATCTGGGCTTTGATATCCTGGATCTCTCCTTCGAGCGTGCGGCGGCGCTTTTGGTTTTTGACAAGTTTGTCTTTGGCTTGGGAAACCGTCTGGAATTGATCTTCGATATTTGCGTCTATGTTTTTCAGTTGAAGGGGGATCTTGTCAAGGATAAGAGTGGTTTGTCTTATTTCTTCATCGAGACTTTGCAGACTGATCAATTTATCAAAGTCGATATCCACATCTTTTCCTCTAGCAAAAATGGGCCTACCAGGATTCGAACCTGGGACTAACCGGTTATGAGCCGGTGGCTCTACCGCTGAGCTATAGGCCCTGTACTGCTCTTATATATCAAATCTCATATCCTAAGTCAATTTGATGGATTATTCATAAAAGATGCTAACACACTTTTGTCAATAAACCTTTCACAAGGAAAATTCTTTCTCTTAATGTTAGCATCTTTTACCCTTCGGGCGAACCGATCTCACCCCAAAGACTTCGTTGTAGCCCCTTCGAGGTAGTTTACTACATCTTCAGGGGCCACTGCCTCGCCTTTGCAGCGACCTCGGCCCGTGAATAACCCATCTTCTTTCTGGATTATTCATAAAAGATGCTAACACACTTTTGTTAATAAACCTTTCAAAAGGAAAATTCTTTCTCTTAATGTTAGCATCTTTTACCCTACGGGCGAGCCGATCTCCCTACAAAGCCTTCGT
>JASFEP010000272.1:0-6362 GCA_050124775.1 Candidatus Aminicenantota bacterium | reverse complement strand
GGAGGTGAATATGGTCAACCTTTTAGTGTTGTAGCGGTTGTTGATGATATAGAAAATCGTTTCTTCGACCCAAGCTGTTGTTCTTTTTGCACCCAATTCATCCAGGATCAGCACATCCTTATCGAAGATCTGAGCGAAGATATCCGAATCCGTTAGAGGGGAGTCCGGAGAGTATGTGCTCTGTATCTTTCGTATCAAATCCCGAAAGTCTATAAAATAGCACCGGGCTCTTTTTTCTCTGATCAATTCCTGAAGTGTAGCTATGGCTAAATGTGTCTTTCCTACACCGCAGGGACCGATGAACAAAAGACCGACATCCTGTACTGGATAGTTCTTAACAAATTGTTTCGAGATCTTCAGAGCATGCCGGTGCGTGTCGTTATGGATCTCGAAATTGTCAAAGGTGCAATGGGTGTATCGTCGCGGGATGTTGGCTTGTTCTAAGAGAATGTTCGCCTGCCGGTCTAAGAAACATTTGCAGCGTTTGGCAACGCTTCGCCCTTCACTGTCGTCTATAAGCCATCCGGTTCCTTGGCAATTTTCACAGGACATTTTATCCATCAGTTCAAATAACCCCTGAGCTGTTGCAACTTGTGGGAATGGGAGAGTTTTCGCATCGCCTTTTTCTCGATCTGCCGGATCCTTTCCCTTGTTAGATTGAGTCTATTTCCTATCTCCTGAAGAGTGTGAGTACGATCATCTTCGAGCCCGAATCTTAATTTTAACACAAGAGCCTCTTTTTCATCCAACTCTTTCAATGTGGACCTGATCTGCTCTTCGATGGAATTTTTGACGATCTGGTATTCGACAGAAGGGGTCAGACTGTCCTTAATCCGATCCCCCACCTCCATATCCTCGTCGTAATACTTATCACTCAATGAGATATTCCGCCCGCTCAATATCTCCCAATCCTCCACGTTTTCTACGGTGGTCTTCAGCCTAGCCGCCAATTCTTCTCTTGTCGGGTCCCGTTTGAACTCTTTTTTCATTTGTGCACGTGTTTTTTTCATCTCGGAGATCTGGTCGGAGAGCTTTTGTGGAAGATGATAGATCCGTGAGTATTTAGAGAGGGCATGGATCACTGCTTGTCGGATCCACCAAACAGCATAGGATATGAACTTAACGTTTTTCGATGGATCGAACCTCTTAGCCGCTTCTATCAGACCCAAATTTCCCTCATTGATCAAGTCGAGGAGGCTTAGCCCCATGCCTCTATATTTTTTTACATAGGAGACAACAAAGCGCAGATTCGACTCGGTCAATTTTTTTAGAGCTTCTTTATCTCCCTCCTGGATCCGCTGTCCCAGAACCTTCTCTTCATCGGATGTAAGGAGAGGAAATTTGGCGATCCGCTGGAGATAACGCTTCAAATTCCTTGATTCGAGGGAATCCTTGTATCCTTTTGTCATTCCTGATCCTTATTTTCTCTCTCGATCCGTACGATCTTCGCTGGGCGCATCCGGATGATAGCTCTCTTCCGATATTCGAACTCATCTTCTCTTCCTTCAAAGAATTCCTTGCGAATATACGCCAGAAACTCATTCACCTCGATCTCGATCCGTTCCAGCTTTTGCCGCATATTAAGAACAACTTCGACACCGGCAAGGTTGACACCCAAATCTCGTGTAAGGTTTAGGATGATCTCCAATTGTTTGAGATCTTCATCGGAGTACAAACGTGTATTTCCTTCACTCCGTGAAGGCCTGAGCAATCCTTCGCGTTCATAGAGGCGAAGTGTCTGCGGATGGATATCATACATCCTTGCCACGTTGCTGATATGATAATATTTTTTAGTGTTTTTTTCAGTCGTCTTCTTCGCCTTTTCCATATCAACTCACTCCCAGCTTCTCTCTAGGATTTTGACGAGAGATTTTTTCGATCTCCCTCATGAGCTCTCGAATCCTTTCATTCTCGAAGGAAGGGGGAACGATAAAAACCTCGACAAACTGGTCACCGAGCGCTTTTTTCCCGGCGCTGGGAGCTCCTTTAGACCTCAATCTGAATTTCTGACCGGATTTGGTACCTGGGGGGATACGGATGGTTGTTTTGCCTTGAAGTGTCGGAACCTCGATCTTGGCACCTAGCGTCGCTTCTGTAATGGTGATTGGGACATGAACATAGATGTTAGACCCTTGGCGCTTAAAAAAAGAATGAGGATCGACCTCGATGCTGATATACAGATCGCCGTAAGGGCCTCCGTTCATTCCGGTATTTCCCTTCCCGGGAATTCGTACTTTTGATCCTGTATCCACACCGGGAGGGATCCTTACATTGATGAGCTCAGTTTTTTGAGTGGCCCCCCTTCCGTGGCAGGATGAACACTCCGCGCCTGGAGAAACCCCTGTTCCTCCACATGCCTGGCACACTGTCGCGAACCTCATGGCGCCCCTTTGCATCTGCGATTGGCCCGATCCTTTGCAGACAGAGCATATGGTCTGCCCGCTGTGCTGTGTGTATCCTTTTCCGCCGCAGACCGTACAGGCAACCATACGTGTGAGTTGAATACGCGTCTGTAATCCTTTAATGGCGTCATTGAAGCTGATTTTCATCCTGTAGTGAAGGTCCTCACCCTTTGTCACTTGGGGGTGGGTTCGTCTTTGCGCACCAGAGAAAATATTCTCGAAGAAATCCCGGAACGAGGATGATCCGAAATCGGTAAAATCAAAGCCCTGAAAAGAATTTGAGTAGGCTTGCTGTTGAGCTCCGGGCGGGATGTCACCGACGAACCCGAATTGGTCATACTGGCTTCTTTTTTTGGGGTCGGAGAGGACGGAATATGCTTCTTGGATCTCTTTGAATTTTTTTTCCGCGGTCTTATCGCCGGGATTTAAGTCCGGGTGATATTTACGGGCAAGCTTTCGATAGGCCTTTTTTATCTCGGATGTCGTAGCCTTTTTATCGACTCCCAAGATCTTGTAGTAATCGTCTGCCATAGAAAGTTTGTCCTATGTTCCTAAACTTTTTTCCTTCGGAAAGAGTTAAAAAAAATATTCATTTTGTGCTTCAGGAGAAAGTGAGCATGCTCCGTAACTCCATTTCTTCGGCACGAAATATGCGACAGAATTGGAGTTACGGATAGACGCATGTCAGAATTTTACTTTTTCTCTTTGTCCTCGTCCACAACCTCTGCATCGATGATTTCTGCATCTTCTTCAGGACCTGTCTGAGTAGCACCTGCTTCAGCTCCAGTTGCACCTTGGGAAGCGTCCTGTGCCCCCTGTTGGGCCTGCTGTTGTGTCGCCTGCTGATACATCATCTCCGATAGTTTGTGGGAGGCTTGAGATAGAGCTTCCATCGCTTTCTTGATCTGGTCGATGTCTTCGCTCTCTATCGCCTTTTTTGTCTTGTCGATCTCTACTTGGATGTTTTTAGCGTCGTCTTCGGATACTTTATCTTTGTTATCCCGAAGGAGTTTCTCAAGATTGTAGACGAGCTGATCAGCGTGGTTTTTGGTGTCGATGAGCTCCCTTCTCTTTTTATCCTCCTCTGCATGAGCATCGGCATCGTTCACCATGCGGTCGATCTCTTGCTCATCGAGTCCGCTATGACCCGTGATAGTGATCTCTTGCTGTTTTCCGGTCCCCATATCCTTGGCGGATACGTGCAGGATCCCGTTGGCATCTATATCGAAAGTCACTTCGATCTTTGGGATTCCACGAGGAGCGGGGGGAATTCCATCCAGATGAAAACGGCCCAGAGATCTATTCGCGCTGGCCATCTCTCTTTCACCCTGCAGAACATGGATCTCGACGCTGGGCTGGTTGTCGGATGCCGTTGAGAATATCTCCTGTTTTTTGGTAGGGATCGTGGTGTTTCTAGGGATCATCTTTGTGAAAACACCACCTAGAGTTTCAATACCAAGAGTAAGGGGTGTGACATCCAAAAGGAGAACATCTTTCACATCCCCTGATAAAACAGCTCCCTGTATCGCGGCTCCGGCAGCGACAACTTCATCAGGATTGACACCCTTATGAGGCTCTTTGCCGAATAGCTCTTTGACCAACTCTTGAACTTTGGGAATCCTCGTCGATCCGCCTACCAAGATCACCTCATCCACTTCTCCAGGCTTGAGTCCTGCATCTTTCATTGCCTGCTTACATGGCTCGTGAGTTCGCTGGATGATATCCTCCATAAGCTGCTCGAGTTTCGATCGTGAGAGTTTGATCAGGAGATGTTTCGGTCCCGATGCATCAGCGGTGATAAAGGGAAGATTGATCTCCGTCTCCATAGTCGAAGAGAGTTCGATCTTCGCTTTTTCTGCGGCTTCCTTTAACCGCTGGAGTGCCATTTTGTCTTTAGAGAGGTCTATCCCCGAATCCTTTTTGAATTCAGTCACTAACCAGTCCTGAACGCGTTGGTCGATGTCATCGCCACCGAGATGAGTATCCCCGTTAGTGGATTTGACCTCCACAACACCCTCGCCGACTTCGAGAATAGAGATATCGAAAGTCCCACCTCCAAAATCATACACGGCAATGGTCTGGTCCTTCTTTTTATCCAAACCATAAGCGAGAGCGGCAGCCGTGGGTTCATTGACGATACGTTCCACCTGCAGCCCAGCTATTTTGCCAGCATCCTTAGTGGCCTTTCTTTGACTATCGTTAAAATAGGCTGGGACAGTGATAACTGCCTTTTCGACTTTTTCTCCGAGATAATCCTCGGCGGCTTTTTTAAGCTTCTGCAAGATCATCGCAGATATCTCAGGGGGGGCATATTTTTTTCCCAGGGCTTCGATCCTCACATCCCCATTGGACGCTTCCGTCACTTTGAACGGAACCTGTTTGATTTCATCCGGCACCTCTTTAAAACGCCGTCCCATGAACCTTTTAATGGAATAAATCGTATTTTCTGGATTGGTGACTCTCTGTCTTTTTGCGACTTGTCCCACCAATCGTTCACCTTTTTCTGTAAAACCAACAACAGAAGGCGTCGTTCGTCCGCCCTCTTCATTCTGGATGATTATGGGCTTGTCTCCTTCTGTGACGGCGACGACCGAATTTGTCGTCCCCAAATCAATTCCTATCGTTTTCGACATCATTTCCTCCACGATTAAATAGTAAAAATTTCATTCCACTTATAATATAAAACTTGAGTGTAATATTGTCAAGTATTTTTTATATTGATATTATAATATTTTGAACTTAGCTCAGGTTGGATGGAGGTTTTTTTCGTACCGCTGCCTTAAATAAATTATAAGTTCTGTATCTCTGTATAGACCAAATCCTGCCTAAAACTGTTCACATATTTATACTTAAAAGAAAAGGCAGTTTTTCTAAAAGTAAATAATCATGACCGGGAAAGATTCTGCCTATGCATCTGGGTCGAGAATGAAATTCTGTTTCATCATGAACTGGACTTCATCGCGTGCCTTCTTTATGATTTCTTCTGCAAGTTTAAATCTCTCTTCAGCGCTCGCTTCGATGCGGGCGACCCCCTGCTCAATACCCTTGCTGCCCACTGCTACGGCTTCTCTCGGAAAAACTTCCCATTCATCCATGTTCGGAATGATGTAGTCCTCATGAATTCCGTTATCTTCGGCAACTTTAGCCAACTCACGAGCAGCTTCTATGCACATTTCATCCGTGATATGGGTCGCCCGGATGTCGAGCGCTCCCCGGAATATACCGGGGAATCCCAGAGAATTATTGACCTGGTTGGGAAAATCTGAACGTCCTGTAGCCACGATCCGCGCTCCGGCTTCCTTGGCCTCCCATGGCCAAATCTCGGGTATTGGGTTTGCCTCCGCAAATACAATGGCATTATCAGCCATAGATGTTACCCATTCGGGCTGAATGACTCCCGGGCCTGGTTTTGAAGCGGATATAACGACGTCCGCTCCTTCCATAGCTTTGGGGACGTCACCTTTTTTGCCTTTTATGTTGGTTGTCTCGCAGATGTGCCACTTTTCCTTGTATTTTTCCTGAAGAGTCTCTCTGTCTTCTCTGTCCTTGTGCAGAATCCCTTTGGAATCCACAGCAATGATATTTTCGGGGTTCACACCTGCCTTTACGATCAGCCGGGAAATGGCGATATTAGCTGCACCCGCTCCGATCAAGGCCACCTGGATCTCCTCCATTTTTTTGTTGACGATCTTGACAGCATTGAGAAGTCCGGCAACCGTCACACATGCCGTCCCCTGTTGGTCATCATGCCAGACAGGAATCTCTGTTTCTCTGCGCAGGGTATCCAGGATATAAAAACACTTAGGATGAGAGATGTCTTCCAGGTTAACACCTCCAAAGGATGGCTGGATCCACTTGACTGCTTTGATGATCTCCTCGGGATCTTTTGTCCCAAGGCAGATGGGAAAGGCATCGACACCACCCAAATACTTGTAGAGCAGCGCTTTTCCCTCCATTACG
>JASFEP010000271.1:0-6368 GCA_050124775.1 Candidatus Aminicenantota bacterium | reverse complement strand
CTGATCGATCTTACGTCACAATTCAAGACGCAGACGCATTGGAATAGGAGTGATATCCATCACTCCTATTTTTTTTATCCGGAGAGATAGACGGGGTGATTTTATCAGGAGACGGGGGCATCGAAAAAAGGTGATATTGTCGATAACAGGTCGATGGAGCTTGACGGAAAGAGATACTTAAGCGGATGAAGGATGATATCCAAGGCATAAAGCAGGCGGGATTGGCGGAAGAGGGGGAAAAGAGGATCGATCGGGTCCCAGCCCCTCAATACCGAGAGCCAAGGGCCATGTCCTTTTTTGCGAAGCAGAGGACGTGGCTGAATATTCTGCTTTTTGTGGTTACGGTGGTGTCCTGTTTTTTGGTGGGATTGACTTGGAGTATCAACTATGTGTATGCCGACGATATCGTGAATGGTTCTATCGGTTCCATCGGCATCGAGGATTTTATGAATCCGGACGTCATCCTGTTAAGTCTGGTATATGCTGTGGTTCTGATCGGGATCTTGTTGGCCCATGAAATGGGGCACTATCTGACATGCCGTTTTTACGGGATCGATGCCACCCTTCCGTATTTTATTCCCTTCCCGCCGCCGAGTCCGATCGGGACTATGGGTGCGTTTATAAAGATCCGCTCTCCGATCACGCGAAAGCAGCAGCTCTTCGATGTGGGAGTGGCAGGGCCGTTGGCCGGATTCATCCTGGCATTGCCGGCGATGGTGTACGGGCTTTCGCTGTCGAAGGCTGTCCCACATATTCCGGAGGAGGGAAGCATTATTTTCGGGGAACCCCTGCTTTTCAAATTGTTGAGCGAGTCGCTGTTTAAAGGGGCCCCGGAAAATTTTGATCTGATCCTGCATCCAGTCGCCTTTGCGGGCTGGGTCGGTGCATTGGTGACAGCGCTCAACCTGTTTCCTATCGGGCAATTGGATGGGGGACACGTGGTCTACGCCCTGTTCGGGAAAGGTTCGAAGAAATTTGCCAGGCCGGTTCTTGTCGCGTTTATCGCGATGGGTGTGTTTTTTTGGGTCGGGTGGTTCGTCTGGGCCCTTCTGATCGGTTTTATCGGACTGAAACATCCCCGTATGTGGGATGAAGAGGTGGCGATATCGCCGGGGCGGCGGTGGGTGGTCGTTGTGGTCGTTCTGATATTCATTTTCTCGTTCATACCGGACCCGGTGAAGGGGGGCAGTCTGCTCGATATGGTGAGAGGAACGGGCGTTCTGGGGCGGTGATCCGGAATAAATAAGGCCAAAAAGATTTTCACAAAATCTGTGGAAAACTTGTGGAAAATAGGCGCAATATTCGGTCGAATTTTCGAAATTTCTGGTACATACGACAGATTGCACAAAATTTGGTCACTTAGGTTAATTTATTTATTTTGTATAACTTACAAAATTTGTTGAAAACAAATAAGTTACAGCGAGCGGGATATTGTCGCCAGCTCCTGTAGGCATGGTTTCCCGTATGGTCTGTTGAAGGAACGAACGCTATATATTCGGGAAAAAGGGAACTGCGCCTATAGATTTTACCGATGCAGAAAAATATTTGCGGTCTTCCAAAGACTTGAAATATAATAGTGCCCAAATGGACAAGCAGTTCGTAGACATCGAAAGAGAATTCAATATTCTCACCCGTAAATTCAGACAAAAAAGAATCTCCGAACGGGAATACAAGGACAAGCTAAAAAAGCTACGTCTAAAAGATACAGATGGAAAGTGCTGGACCATTGGAGCACGCACGGGTAAGTGGTACTATTTTGACGGAAAAAAGTGGATCGAATCGCAGCCCCCATCCATCCAGGAAGGCAAGGCGATCTGCATTTATTGCGGCTATGAAAACGACATCACGACTTTGACATGTGAATACTGCGGGGGGAATCTGGGCGATAAGATTTATGTCTGTCCGGAATGCAATACCAAGCTCGATGATCCCGCCCAGGAGTGTCCCACGTGTGCGGGAGAAACGAAAGCCTTCGAATCGATCGGTGATGTCAAGGAGGTCGCTTTTGAGAACGATCTGCCTATTGAGGACGAGAATAGCCCGAACCATATCATTCGTGCAGTGAGTCCTCTGACGTGTTTCCTTTTTGCGGGGATTTTTGGGCTTTTTATCGGATTGATTTTTGGAGTTTTTGTGGGGACGACTCCATTTTTCTCGGCAATGATCACGCTTTTTCCGAACTTTCTTCAGGAAATACAGGGCAAATTGCTCGGAGGGGTGGTTTTCGGGCTCCTCGGCGGTGTGTTTGGCTTTGCGATCATCGCAGCCCTTGGATTTCTGATGGCTATGATTATAAACGGCATTCTGCTCTTCATGGGGGGGATCAAAGTCCGCTTGGATAAGATCTAGCCTTGTCTTCTTTTTTCTTTCTGGAGAATATTCAGCGCAAAGGCGATCTGTCCGACAGAGATGGATTCATCATTGGGGGAATAAACGACTGGACGGAGCGTTTTGAATCCTTTTCGAGTAAGAAGCTTGAGGGTGTTTTCCAGCAGTCTTTTGTTGAGGAAGACACCGCCTGTCAGAGCGACTGTGTTCGTATGGTGATTGTGTCGCGTTTTTTCAGCAACTTTGAGGATCGCACGCGCCAATGTGTTGTGAAATTTTGCAGAGATACGGGACGACGGGACTCCCTGATCGAGATCCTTCAAGATGGCTCGTATTGTGGGACTGAATGAGATCTCGAAGCGAGAGGAATGATCCCTCGAAAAAGGCGACACTCCCCTGTGTTTGCTATCGATGATCGCGAAGCGGTAGCTTGTTGGAATTCCATGGGTGGCCGCTGATTCGAGCCTCATGGGGGCTTCGGCTTCGAATTCCATTTCCTGCGGGGATAGTCCCACGAGGAACGAAACGGCATCGAACAGCCTCCCGCAGCTCGATGCCATCGGGCTGTTGATGCCGCGCTCCATCATCTCCAAAACGGCGTTTCTTTTCCTCGCGCTCACTTTTTTGAGGCTGCCGGATAGCTCGGCCAGAGCACGCCACCTCTTTGTCGTCCAGACCTCTTTGTCTCTTCTCTCATTCTTCCTTTTGATGCTCTCTACCCCGGCTGTTTCCTTACCCGGATCGAAAGTCCGTTCTGAAGTCCTCTTGCCATATGAATCCCTCCCGCCAAATATATCATGAAGATAGGCGAGTGCCATCCGCCAGGGTTGTTTGGCCGCCAGATCTCCCCCGGGTAAGGGCACATATTTGAAATGTCCCAACCTCTCGTATCCGTCATAATCCGCCAGAAGAAATTCCGCCCCCCAGGCCGTGCCGTCCTCGCCGTATCCGTATCCGTCCAGAGAGACGCCCAACACGATCTCCCCGGGTGGGATCATGTGTTCCAAGAGGACTGCCAATACGTGGGCGTAATGATGCTGCACCTGGAAGTGTCTCAACCCCATCCTCTCTGCATGACGCGTCGTATGAAAATCCGGATGCATGTCCGATACGACGACTGAGGGCTTCAACTCGAAGAGCCGCTCGAGATGAGCCATCGTCTCTTCGAAATACCGAAAATTTTTGTAGTCATCCAGATCGCCCAGGAATTGGCTCGTCACGACGTAGCCGTTCTTGTAGATGGAAATCGTATCTTTGAGCTCGCCCCCGAGAGCGATCACATGATCGGGCGAGCGAAGCGTTTCGGGGACCTTCTGGGGATAGGGAACATAACCGCGCGCGCGCCGCAGAAAGAGGGGCTCGCCTTCGACGACCTTCATGACCGAATCGTCCGACCTCATGTGGATGGGCCTATCGTGTGTCAGGACATAATCACACAGGGCTTCGATCCCTTCCTCCACATCCTTCATGATGGGCGAGTCCTTTTGATTGGAGCTCGTCGCTACGATAAGGGGGATGCTTTCGAGAAGCAGATAGTGAAGCGGTGTGTAAGGGAGCATGAATCCCATCTCCTTGAGATGTGGAGCGATCCCTCGAATGTTTCTGGTCTTCGTGAGGAGGACGATCGGGCGCCGGACGGAAAGGAGTTGTGCTTCCTCGACCGCGGCAACGGCGGCATATTTTTTGACGACGTTGAGGTCCCGCGCCATCAGTGCCAATGGTTTTGTCCTGCGTTCCTTGATCCGCCTGAGCCTCCTCACCGCATCGAAATTGAAGGGATCGCAGACAAGATGAAACCCTCCCAATCCTTTGACAGCGAGGATTTTTCCGGACTTGATGAGGGAGGCTGCTTTTGGGATTCCTCCTTTGATCGCCCGCCGGGATTTGGGATTGATGAGGGTGATCTGCGGCCCACATACCGGACAGGCAATGGGCTGGGCATGGTATCTGCGGTCGAGCGGATCTTCATACTCTTTGCGGCAATCGGGACACATCGTGAAGCTTTTCATCGTGGTTTGTTCTCTGTCGTAGGGGAGGTTTTGCACAATCGTGTACCTGGGCCCGCAATCGGTGCAATTGATGAACGGATAGAGATGGCGCCTGTCTGGGGGCGACATCATTTCCTTTTTACAGTTATCACAGACCGAGATATCGGGGGAGATGAAGACGAAACTTTCGCCTTCCTTTGATTTTTTGATAATAAAATCTTTACAGCTATGGACACGAGCTGATGGGGAGATTTTGATGTCTTCAACTCGGGCGAGAGGGGGTATGGAGCGATTAAAGGCGTGGAAAAAATCCCTAAAATCCGTTCTGTCTTTGGATTCGAGATGGACCTCTACGCCTTGGCCGATGTTCTTGACCCAACCGGCATAATTGAGATCTTTGGCGATGCGGTAGATAAAGGGCCGGAACCCGACGCCCTGGACGATGCCAAATACAGTAATGTCCACCGCGTTGCTTTTTCTTGTTTCTTCGTCTTTTGTTTTATTCACTGTTTTTTAGATATGAAGAGGAATGATCATGAGGATAGTCAGCTTATCTTGCAGGGATAGATTTTCCAACGCTCCCTTCGAAAAAAGATGCTCCATTAATAGAAAAGAAACGATCCCCTCTATTGTCTTCCCCTTTTTTCGATAACATCCTTATTTTGTGCCTTTAACGTTTCGAGTAAATGCACCCGCAATAATTCTGCCTGTAGAGGGCGTATTTTTTGCTGAGTTCGATACTCTTTTTAAATCCATCCTTCTTCTTGAAGTCGGCTACAAGAAAATCGATTCCGTAACGTTTGGCAAACATGCGGCCCATGCGGTTCATGACTTTTACCTTTTTCCAGGGGCTCAAGCTCATCACGGTGGTAAATATGTGGAATCCTTCCTGCGCCGCCTTTTGAGCCGTTCGTTGGAGTCTCATTGCATAACAGACATCGCACCTTCGGCCCTTTTCCGGCTCGGCCTTGAACTTTTCGGTCAGTTCGAACCAGTTTTCAGGATCGTATTTTTCTTCGATCAGAGACATTTCGAGAATTTCGGCGACCTTTTGTGTTTCTTGGAGTCGAAGCCGATACTCCTCCTCCGGGTGGATGTTGGGATTGTAGAAATATCCGTACACATCATAATCCTTCTTGAGGAGATCTATGACATATAGAGCGTCAGGTGCACAGCACACATGCACCAACATTCGTGAGTTTTTCATGACGTCTTATTTTAATGAATTTCATGAAGACATTAAAGGGGCTATAAAATGGGGACAGGCTACTTTTTTAATTACCCCTGTAAAAAGTAGCCTGTCCCCATTTATTGGGGCTTGACAAAGCGAATCGAAAAAATCAGAATATTGGGACATCCGGTTGGCAGTTATGATACAGATCTTTGTGGGCATATTTTCTCGGCAGACAGCAAGCACACCTGCCACAGACGGTCTGCCGTACTGGATTTTTTGGCTGCTCGTTAGCTTCATTCTTCTTCTTCTCGCGTTCATTTTTTTAAGGGATAAGGAACTGCGCCGAAAAATGGACGAGTTCTTTTTCCGGACGAGGAAAAGGCTGATCAAGTTGCGTCATCAAAGGCGCATGGCTAGGGAGATCAGAAAAAAGGAGCGCCTGATAATTGAGATCGGCCGCAAAGCCTGGGAAAGACGAGTCGAGGTCAAAAACGGGACAAAAGTTTTCCGAGACCTTCAATACCTCGAGGATAAGAGTGAGAAGCTCCAGCAGGAAAATACAGATATCAGGAATAAGATAGCTTTTTTAAACGCGAGCCTGGATGAGAACACGAAGAAGATCGATGTGCGATTGAGCGAAAAAGAGGAGGAGAAATCTCCTCATGTGGAAAAACTCCTCGATTTTAAGTTAAAAGAGAAAGACATCGAAATCGTAGTCACCGAAAAACAGAAACTATTGGTGACGGTGATAAAGGACATCAATTCCACAAGAAAAGAGCTCCACGAGCAGGAGGTGGACGGGCTTGAGTGGGGCGACGAAAAAAAAGCAGGGTCCAAAAGTATCCAAGACAAGCTCGATCGGTTGGAAAAAGAAAAAG
>JASFEP010000270.1:0-6385 GCA_050124775.1 Candidatus Aminicenantota bacterium | reverse complement strand
AATTCAAGATTGTGACAGATCAAGAATAGGATATGAAGTGAAAAATACTGCAATTTTAACCGATCATTATCTTTTTTGCAGACAGATTATATCAACATCTTCTTGTGTCGAATTTGATTGGAAAAGCAGGTTCGAACTGAGTCAATGAGATGCAACAATTTCCCTTTTTTTGGAGTTTAACTCTATGGAATTTATAAATTAGATAGGAATATGGTAGTTAATAAACAGGAGGCTCGAATGAATAAGCCAATATATTCGAAGGTTTTCGTTTTTGTCACTTTAATCGTTTTTGTCTTCAGCATCGTTCCATCTCTGCTTAATGCCCAGTATTTCGGACGGAATAAGGTGCAGTATGAGAATTTCGATTTCAAGATCATAAAGACCGAACACTTTGATGTTTACTTTTACCCTGAAATGCGAGAGGCTGCCCAACAGGCCGCCCGGATGGCGGAACGATGGTACGCCCGCTTGAGTCGAGTATTCAATCATGAACTGAAGGGGCGCCAGCCTCTGATCCTCTACGCTGCTTCTCCGCATTTCCAGCAGACCACTGCCATACCTGGAGTTCTCGGCGAGGGGGTTGGCGGAGTGACGGAATCTTTTAAGCGTCGCATTGTCCTTCCGTTGGGGCACTCTTTAGCTGCGTCGGATCATGTGATCGGTCATGAACTCGTTCATGCCTTCCAGTACGATATCACCTCGCAGAAACATTCTTCTTTTGGAATGGCTGCGCCTTCGATCCATCGGCTTCCCCTCTGGATCATCGAAGGAATGGCGGAATATCTCTCGATCGGCCCGGTGGATTCTCACACAGCCATGTGGATGCGTGATGCCACCTATAGGGAAAAAGTGCCTCATCTTAAAAAATTAAACAGTCCCGAATATTTTCCCTACCGGTACGGGCATTCATTCTGGGCTTACGTCACGGGACGTTGGGGAGATTCTGTCGTGCCCCGTATATTAACGGGTGTGGGAAAAACAGGAAATCTCGAGGTCGTTTTGGAGAAAGTCCTCGGGGTTTCTTTCGATCAGCTCTCCAAAGATTGGCAGCAATCGCTGAAAAATGTGTACGATCCGCTGACAGATAAAACGACCGTTCAGGATCCCTACAGCCGTGTCCTGATAAAAGCCACCAAACAGAACACGATAAATCTCTCTCCATCCCTCAGCCCGGATGGGAAAAAAGTCGTCTTTCTCTCTGCCAAAGACCTGTTCTCGATCGATCTGTTCTTGGCGGATGTTGAGACTGGAAAGGTCGAGAAAAAGCTCGTCAACACGGCGATCAATCCTCATTTTGAAAGCCTGCAATTCATAAAATCGGCGGGAAGTTGGGACTCCGAGGGAGAGTACTTCGCCTTTGCTGCGATCAGTAAGGGGCAGCCTGTGATTTCAATATTGAACGTCAAGGATGGAAAGATCGAGAAAGAAGTTGAATTTCCTGATCTTGGAGAGATCTTGAATCCGACCTGGTCGCCGGACGGCCGCTATATCGCATTCTCTGCCCTGGAGGGTGGATTTTCCAATCTCTTCATATACGATCTCGATGAAGAAAGGCTGAGGAAGATGACGGATGATCCCTATGCCGCACTGCAGCCTGTTTGGTCTCCAGACGGCAGCACGATCGCCTTCGTTACGGATCGTTTTTCTACCGATCTTTCTCTGCTGGATATCGGTCGTTTTGAGCTGGCTTTGATAGATCCCGAGTCTGCTGAGATCAGGCAGCTACCTGTTTTTAAGGGTGCGAAAAACATCAATCCCCAATGGACCCCCGATTCCAAAAGTCTGGTGTTCATATCGGATCGAAACGGGATTTCCAATGTCTACAGGATCGATATGGAAAGTGAGGAAATCGTCCAGATTTCCAACCTCTACACGGGCGTCAGCGGAATTACTGAGGAAAGCCCAGCCCTCTCTGTGGCAAAAGACTCGGGCAGAGTCGCTTATTGTTTTTATGAGGAGAACAAGTACAGCCTTTACTATCGCGACCTCGCCGACGATGAAGTCGCCGGAGTTGCCCCTATCGAATTCAATCCTGTCCAACCCGATGTCCTCCCCCCGCGGAAGGAATCAGGCGGTGACCTTCAGGGCTTGTTGAAGAATTCGATCTTCGGACTTCCCGATAACGAAAGCTTTCCGGAAGAGGAGTACAAACCGAAACTGAAGCTCGATTATATCGCTCCTCCCACCCTTGGTATCGGTGTCGACCGGTATGGAACATACGGCGGGGGGGGAATCGCCATGTTCTTTAGCGATATGCTCGGTTATCATAGTCTTTCCTCGACCTTCACGATATCCTCGCGTTTGATAGACTCGTCAATAGCCCTAGGCTATCAGAATAGCAAAAATCGGTGGAATTGGGGTGCGTCCTTGCAGCGTATCTCCTATCCTTATGGGGGATTCACATCTTCATTTGGGGAGGTCGCTGGAGAGCCTTCTATCATAGAGAGAGAATTCTTGTTCAGGCAGATCAACTATCAAATGGCGACATTCTTGAGCTATCCCTTCAATCAGGTGAGCCGGCTTGAGATCGCCGGAGGATACAGGTTCATCGATTATGCCCAGGAAGTGCGCACACGCGCATACTCTCTTATCGATGGCGCGGAACTCCTTGACGAGAAGGAAAAATTGGACGCTCCGGCCAGTCTGAATATGCCATTCATGTCTACGGCCTGGGTGTATGACAGTTCCATTTTCGGTGCCACAGGACCCATTCTCGGAGAGAGCTTTATCACTCAGGTTGCCCCGCTTTTCGGGACGATCAACTATGTCAATGTGCTTGCAGATTTCCGTAAGTACTTCATGCCCGTCCAGCCTTTCACGCTGGCTCTGCGTGTCCTCCACACGGGACGATACGGAAGAGGGGGCGAGGACCCACGGCTTTATCCTCTATTTATGGGGTATGAATCCCTTGTTCGTGGATACAACTATAACTCCTTCGGCTACGGGGAGCTTTCCACAGAGGATGGATTTAATGTTTACCAAAGCCTGTTCGGGAGTAAATTCGCCGTGGTCAACGCTGAGCTGAGGTTCCCTCTGTTCAAGGTGTTGGGGTTAGGAGAGGGCTATTACGGCATCTTACCTGTAGATTTTCTGACGTTCTTCGATGCGGGCGTTGCCTGGGATAGCCAGAACAAGCCCTCTTTTCTTGGTGGGGAACGGCGTCCTGTTGCCAGTGCCGGGCTCGGCCTCAGAATGAATGTCTTCGGATATATGATCATCGGTGTCAACTATGTGTATCCGTTCGACAGGCCCGAAAAAGGGGCGCACTTCGAACTGACCTTCAGTCCAGGATTTTAAACGTGTGTCAGAAGCATTCAACACACTTATTAGATATCGAAACGGATTCCCAAGGCCCATGATTTTTCCGTGAATAAGGAGAGCTCTGAAAGGAGAACCACAGACTTTCCGAGATAAAAATTGAATCCGAGGAACAGGCTGAAGAGGCCTGTTCCTTCGGCTTTTATCCGCGGATAGTCCAATTGGACAAACTCTCCCGAGACCTTGCTGAATTTAAAACCGAAGTACCCGACGAACCAGAAGATCCTCAAACCGAAATCTACGGCTCCTTGAAATTCTGTGAGTGAGAAATCCTTGTAGTTGCTGTCGTTCGTGGATGTCAGGTGCGATAGCTGGAGATCGAGCCCCACGCCTGCTTTGACCGTGGTCGTTTCTCCGTCTTCTTCTTCGATATAAACCTCGCCGAGCATCATGATCTTGCAGCCACCGCCAAAATAGAGGAGTGTTCCCGCGCCGACATAACTGTTGGGAAAGCTCGAGGAACCGAAAAAGCCATAGAAGTCAACTGGATTTGCGGGCCGAAAGCTCAGTTTTCCTATGAATATGCTTCTCCCTACCTTTTCTTCAATCCCTCCGAGCACGAAATTACGGGCGAGATGTTCATACGACAGTTGAAGGGCAAATCGCCCCTCGAGTTGTGTGTCCGCAGAAGTCCCCACTTCCTGAGCCAACTGGAGGATGGGTAGACCTAGAACAAACAGGGTTAAACAAAGAATCTTTCGCAAGATGATCCTCTATTCGATTATTACGGAAAGGACTCTCATAAAGTTCTCGGCGTGTGATCTCTATTGGCTAAAAAATATCGAAGAGTTTGAGGGCCATTATGAGAATGGCAATAGCGAGGATGATCCGTATGACCCGTTCGCCCCCCCTCACTGCTGCATGAGCGCCCCACCATCCCCCTAAAGCATTCCCTGCGGCAAGGACCAACCCGTAGACCCAGTGCACATTTCCTGTTGCGGCGAACACGAGGAGTGCTGGAAACGTGTATATCAAAATTATGAACACTTTGTGCATGTTCACGCGTACGAGATCAAGCCTCAGCAGATGGTAGAGTGCCGCCATGATCAGGAATCCAACACCCGCTTGAACGAATCCGCCGTAGAATCCGATCCCGAACAGCGCAGGGTAGATCGGCCATTGGTGTGTTTTCCCCTGATTGGTATTGTTATTCGTGTACCCGCGCGAAAAAAACATCGAAAGAACAACGAATATCAACACCATACCCAGGAGTCGTTGGAAGAGGATATCGCTCACCCGCGTGGCGACTATCGCTCCTAGGATAGCGCCTGGCAGAGTATAAAGAGCAAGTACAAAACTTGTTTTGAACGGGTATTCCTTTCTCTTTTGAAAGGAAGCTACAGCAAAAATGTTCTGGATAAATATAGCCACTCTGTTCGTGCCGTTAGCCAACGCAGCGTCGAGACCCATGAAGATGAGTGTGGGCAAAGTAAGCGTAGACCCGCCTCCAGCGTTCACGTTGATAAATCCTGCAATGGTGCCAACGCCGAATAGTAGTGCGAGGTGTGAAACATCCATCTTCGTTAACGATTATTCCGCATCATACTCATCTTTCTTCAAAAACTCAACAGTCGCTTGCATTCCCAAACCCGCGTTGATCTTATATACTAGGAATAAAGGCAGATAAAATGGACAGGATCCATCCGCTCCTGGATCGAGACAAGCAAGGCTTAGCAAAACAATACGAAAAGGAAAAACGCTTTTTGGGCCTTTCAGGACTGATTCTCTCTGTGTGTGTTTTTATGGCATTTTATTTCAGCGGGTTGAGTCACGCACTGTCCTATCTTTTTTTAGGCGAAAATGCTATCTATGCTTTTTTCATCTATGTGATCGTGCTTCAAACCCTGCTTTTTCTCCTCGGTTTTCCCCTCCGTTTCTACAGCGAGTACGTCCACGAACACATATGGGATTTTTCGAATCAAACACAAAAAAGCTGGTTTTGGGAGCAGATAAAATCCTATTTGGTGGGGCTTGGACTGTTTGTTATCCTTTTGGGATTGCTTTTCTTGATTATGGAACGTTATCCCCATGATTGGTGGTGGATCGCTGGACTGACCATGGCTCTTGTAAGCACAGTTTTTGCCTCTCTGTATCCGATCCTTATTCTACCCATCTTCAACACCTACACGCCGGTAGAAGATAAGGAACTCACGGATGCACTCGATCGAATACTCAGCGATGGAGGCTTGAAGAGCGGCGGCTTTCTTGTGGAGGATATGAGCCGGCAGACAAAAAAAGAAAACGCTTTTCTCGCCGGCTTGGGACGTACGCGCCGCGTTATCTTGGGGGATAATCTGATCGCAAACATGACTGTACCCGAGATCGTGTCTATCATTGCTCATGAAATAGGGCATTACAGACACAGACATATCTGGAAACACATTGTGTGGGGAACGCTGCAGCAACTGGTCGTATTCTTTTTTCTAAATCTCGTCATGAAAGCGGCATTCCCCGCTTTTCTTTCATCCACTCGCGCCAACCTGACTTTGTTTCCCTTCTTTGCCGTATTGATGGGGGCCCTATCTGGTTTTCTGTTTGGGCCTCTCTCCCATGCGCTTTCGAGACACTTTGAGACCCAGGCCGATCGATATGCGTTGAAAAGTATCCCCCATAAAAGCGCCTTCATAACAGCTCTGGCAGGCCTTGCCAATCGAAACCTCTCAAACGCCTATCCCAGTTGGTGGATGAAAATTCTGTATTATTCCCACCCTCCTATCGGAGAAAGGCTCCGTATGGCAGAAAAAGCCGAGTCTGCATGAGATCTGATAAATTGTCAATAAATGGTATTTTAATGACAAAAATTGGCAACTCAACACGCGGAGACCGGGAACCAAAATCATAATTGACTCATAATTAAAGAGTTAGATCATCTAATCTTTTGGCACATATTTTGCTCAAATATTTTCGCCCAATTGGATTTTGCCAGGGTTGCAGGGCTAGAATGACAGAATCTGTGAATAAAAAAGACTCGTCTGCAGAACCAATAAATCTCAATTTAAGGATCGAAGAGCTAGAAACGGCTATTATCGAGTGCAAGCTGAATGAGGAAGCACTCAAAAAGAGCGAG
>JASFEP010000269.1:0-6472 GCA_050124775.1 Candidatus Aminicenantota bacterium | reverse complement strand
GAGAGTCTCGATGCATACCTTAAAAAATCGCTCTCTGGGAAAGGCCAGGTCCTTTTCATAACCGGAGAGGCCGGGAGCGGAAAGACCGCTCTCATTCAAGAATTTACGAGAAAGGCGCAGGAGGTGCATCAGGACCTTATCGTCGCTAGCGGAAAATGCAATGCCCATACGGGAATAGGTGACCCCTATTCGCCTTTTATGGAGATACTTGGCCTTCTTACGGGCGATGTGGAGACACGCTGGGCCGCGGGAATGATCACCAAAGAACATGCCAAACGCCTCTGGGACCTGATACCACTGACAGTCAAAACTCTGCTGGATTGCGGTCCGGATTTGGTCAACATATTCGTTCCGGGCGCATCTTTATTAGACCGGGCCGATGCTTACACATCTGTGCCGACCGAGTGGCAAAATCGTCTAAAAAGGATAGTGGAACGAAAGGCAATGCTTCCGCCCGACTCCAGCCTCCAGCAGAGCGACCTTTTCGAACAATATACCAGGATGTTGGTTGCTGTCGCTCGAGAAAGACCGCTCCTTCTGGTGCTCGATGACCTCCAGTGGATCGATGCGGGCTCTGCCAGCCTGCTCTTCCATCTCTACCGCCGCATAACCGGTAGTCGAATCCTGATCGCAGGATCCTATCGACCCGATGAAGTGGCCCTGGGAAGAGGTGATGGACGACATCCTCTAGAGAGCGTAGTGCATGAATTGAAACGTGATTTGGGCGATATCGAACTGGAAGTCGGAAAAACAGAAGCTCGAGAATTCGTGGACGCCTACATCGACACAGAACCCAACCGGCTGGATAGAAAATTTCGTGAAACTATCTTTAAACAGACCAAAGGCCATCCGCTATTCACGGTGGAACTGTTGAAAGAAATGCAAAACCGGGAGCTTTTGATCAAGGACAAACAGGGCCGATGGATCCAGGGCCCTGACCTCGATTGGAAAACACTTCCGGCGCGAGTGGATGCTGTGATCGAAGAACGGATCCGGCGTCTGAGCGAAAACGAGAGGGAAACTCTGACTTTGGCCAGCGTCGAGGGGGAAGAGTTTACGGCTGAGGTATTAGCCAGGCTTCAGGATACCGAGACGCGGAAATTGATCCGGCTTCTCAGTGGAGAGCTGGACAGACGTCACCATCTCGTCTCCGCCAAGGGAATACGGCATCTGAAGAATCTCCATATTTCGCTCTATCTTTTTCGGCACATTCTCTTTCAGAAATATCTCTACAATAGTCTGGATGAGGTCGAAAGGACCCATCTCCACGCAGAAGTCGGTCAGATCCTGGAAAAGCTTTATGGAGACCAGAATGAGGACGTTTCCGTCCAGCTTGCCAGGCATTTTGAGGAAGCCGGGCTTATGGACAAGGCCATAGAATATTTGCACAAAGCGGGAAAGAGAGCGGTGCATCTCTCGGCCAATGAGGAGGCTATCGTCCATTACAAGAGAGCTTTAGAGCTTCTCGAAAAACTCCCGGAGACACCCGAGCGGGTGCAACAGGAAATCGCTCTCCAGCTGGACTATGTGGTCCCACTTGAACTCGTAGTGAGTTACGCGGCTCCGGAAGTGAGTCAGGCGATTTTGAGGGCGCAGGAATTGTGCGACCAGATCAGCGATACACCTCAATATTTCACGACTCTTATCCACCTGGCAACCCATCATGCCTTTGCACGGGCGGAGTACCGCACCGCGCTTGCATATCAGAAGCAGATCAACAAGATCGTCGAACAGACCGGTGATCCTTTGCAGAAGGCGATCTCTTCCTTCACGACGATTTGGGCACTCACCAACGTTGCAGAGCTCAAAAAAACGGTCGAGCACGCCAAAGAGATGAACGCACTGTACGACCCTGACAAGCACGGATTTTTGGCTTATATCTTCGGTTTCGATTTGGGCGTCATCAATCGCGTCTTCGGAGCACTGGCTCTTTGGCTGCTGGGATATCCCGATCAGGCTCGAAAGGATTATAAATTGGCTGTGGAACATGCATACAAATTTGGCCATCCCCACACCATCGCTTTTGTCCTGGTCGGGGCTTGCATAATGGATTGGTTTTTGGGAGACACGGAGGCAGCTCGTCGCCACCTCGAAGAGCTTACCCGAATATCCAACGAAAGGGGTTTTATTTACTGGCAGGGCCATGCCGTTTTCTATGAGGGAGAAAAAATGGCTCTGGAAGGTAAGATCGACGAGGGAATTGCCCGGATGCACCAGGGCCTGGATATCATGAAGTCCACAGGAATCCAGACCTGTTTCACACGCCTTTTGGCTAGATTGGCGGTTGTTCACCTAAAGACCGGACGATTCGACGAAGGATTGGCTGCGATAGCCGAGGCCAGTGAGGTGAGATGTAAGTTCGATGAGAAATACATGGAGGCCGAACACTACCGTCTCAAAGGCGAGCTCCTTCTGAGAAAGGGAGAGAGCGAAGACGAAGTCACGAAGCTTTTCGATCAGGCTCTTAAGGTTGCCAAGGAGCAGGAGGCCAAATCTTTGGAGCTTCGTGCGGCGATGAGCAAAAGCCGCTTATTACAGAAACAGGGAAAAAAGAAAGAAGCCTATAAATTTGTGGATGAAATATATAGTTGGTTCTCCGAAGGCTTCGATACGCCCGACCTCAAACAGGCCAAAGCTCTACTCGAAGAGATAAAGAGCTGAAAATAATTTTCAGGGTTGATATCTTTTTGTTTAAATATGGTATCGGCATCTTTTATGAATAGTCCAGGGTAAGTCATATAGCCCTTGTAATTTACAATCCAAACGAAACCTTTCTCTCACGAATTCCGTCTGTATAAATGAACTAAAAATCCACAGCAGGATGGATAAAGGGTCGTGATCAAAAACTACATCAAAATCGCTCTAAGGAACATCATTAAACACAAGGGATTCTCTGCGATCAATATTGCCGGGCTGGCGATCGGGATTGCATGCAGTATCCTCATCTTGGTTTTTGTGGCGCATGAATTGAGCTATGACACCTTTCATGATAAAGCCGATAGAACTTACAGAGTTGCCGTGAGGGCTTCGATCGGCGACACAAAGATCAACCAGACCTATTCCTCGTCTGAAACATTCCGGAGGCTGCTCGAGGATTTCCCAGAGATCGAAGTGGGTGTCAAATTTTTGAACCTGGGGAGAACTCCCATCCGATTGGGTGATAAGACTTTTTTTGAATCGCAATTTTTCGCCGTCGACGAGACATTCTTCGATGTCTTCACTTTTCCTTTGATACAGGGCGATCCAAAAACGGCTTTAAAGAATCCGAATTCCATGGTCGTCACCAAGGACAGCGCTTTGAAGTATTTTGGCAGCGTGGACGCGGTGGGCAAAATTCTGAGAGCGGATTTCTCATACGGGCCGGGAAGTGTCGACTTCGAGATCACGGGAGTCTCGGAGAACGTTCCCGCAAACTCTCACTTTCATTACGATCTTTTAGCCTCCTCAGAGACCTTTCCCTCCTTCATTAATAATACCGGCTGGACATCCAACAATTTCATTACGTACGTAGTCCTCAAAGAGGGAACGACCCAAGAATGGTTCGACGAACAGTTGAAGGCTTTCACCCGAAAACATATGGGTGGGGAGCGATTCGACACATGGATCGCCAAGGGAAATTCCTGGGAATATTTTTTGCAGCCACTCACAAAAATCCATTTAACCTCGGATCTGAACGGAGAATTCGAGGCAAACGGTAACGAGACATATGTCTATATATTTTCCGTTCTCAGTATCATCATTCTGTTGATCGCCTGTATTAATTTCATGAACCTATCCACGGCAAAATCATCGCTCAGGGCCAAAGAAGTCGGGATGAGAAAGGTCGTAGGATCGGGCAAAAGCAGGCTGGTGCTCCAGTTCCTCAACGAGTCCATCGTATTGAGTTACATCGCCCTTGCCATAGGAGTGATATTGGCAATCGTTCTCCTGCCCTTGAGCGATAATCTGATCGGCCGGCCAATCGAAATTCGATATTTCAACACTCTTGGAATGATCCCTTTATTGTTAGCGCTTGGGCTAATCGTTGGCATCATATCAGGATCATACCCGGCCTTTTTCCTCTCGTCATTCAAGCCCATCGCGGCCCTCAAAGGAAATAAAACAAGCGGAAAAACCGGCTCGTGGTTGAGAAATATCCTGGTTATAGCGCAGTTCACGATCTCAATATTCCTCATCATTGGTACTCTGGTCGTCAATCAGCAACTTAAATTTTTCCAGAATAAAAAATTGGGATTCGATAAAGAACAGGTTTTGGTCATCAGCAATCCAGGTTCTTTGGGGGACAAGACCATTCCGTTTAAAGAAGACCTTCGAAAACAGCCAGATGTTATCAATGTTTCGGGATCTACAACATTGCCCGGTCAGAGTTTCAGCAATTTCGGATTCGGAGCCGAAGGTGTTGATGAACAATTTACGCTGAATCTTTGCATTTGTGATTACGATTTTCTCGATACCCTGAAGATAGATATGGCTCGGGGACGATTCTTTTCCAAAGAGTTCACGACCGACTCACATGCAGCGGTGCTCAACGAAAAGGCTGCGGAATTGTTGGGCTGGGAAGACCCGATCGGGAAGAGAATCAATAACTGGTCCAGGAATAGGGGCGACTTTGTCGTAATAGGTGTTATCAAAGACTACCATTATGAATCACTCCACCAAGAGATTAGACCTCAGGCCCTATTCTTGTCCACAGGTTATTACACCAGGGTGGAGAGTTTCATATCCGTGCGCCTCAATACTGCAAATATATCCGAGACAATAGGCCGTATTGAAAACGCTTGGAAAACATTCGCCCCTCAGACGCCTTTTCAGTATTCATTTCTCGACAAAGATTACGAGAATTTATACATCAATGAAAGGCAGACCAGGCAGCTGTTTTCGGTCTTCTCTTTCCTTGCGATATTCATTGCGTGTTTGGGCCTGTTCGGGTTGGCCTCTTTTATCGCTGATCAAAAAACCAAGGAGATCGGTATCAGAAAAGTCTTGGGCGCCTCGGTAGTCAAGATCGTTAAAAATTTGAACGGGAGCTTTTTGAAATGGGTCCTGATAGCCAACCTTATGGCTTGGCCTATCGCATGGTTTGCGATGAACAGATGGCTGGAAAATTTTGCCTATCGGATCGGCTTGTCCTGGTGGATGTTCGTTTTGGCAGCCGTCTTAGCCGTGATCATTTCATTGATCACCGTGAGTTTTCAGACGGTCAAAGCCGCCCTCAAAAACCCCATCGAATCCCTCCGATATGAATAATATGTAATGTAATATGGTAATTTGTGGTAATTTGGGGACGGGCCTAAGGAACTCCTTGATAATAAATAATTTAGCCCATATTTTTTGCTAAAAAACAGGCTTAAATACACCTTTTTGGGGTCAAAAATAAGCCTCTAAGCACAGAATGCTATTTAATAACACCATAATTATTTCTTAGATATTGCTTTTTACTCCCAAAAAAGTGCTTCTAAGACAATTTTTGAGCCATGAATATGACTTAACTTATTTATATTGAATTACTTGATGTGGCCCGTCCCCAATTTCCAATTTCTATGCAATTTTATTGCTTTGATAATATGTAAGGGGTTAAAATCATGACGTTAATAAATCTACCCCATGGAGGCACGCATGAACCTTCTCAAAAACACTGCATTGATCGCACTTGTTTTTTTGGTTGCAACGCTTGTCAGTTGCCAAACGAGACCTGACGTGGATAACGGGAAATCGGAAATCTTGGATCTCCACAAAAAATTCATCGACGATCATTTAAATATGAATATCGACTCCTTCGTTGCGGATTATGCCGAGGATTATATATTCGTTGCGAACGGAGAAATAAGCCACAGGACAAAGGACGAATTTAAAGCGTCTTTCAGCGACTATCTCAAAAGCACGACATTTTCAGAATACCGTGACCTCGAAGAACCGATCATAGGACTCTCTCGAGATGGTTCTATGGCATGGTCCATCGTCAAAGTTAAAGTTGCCGGCAGTCGGAATTTTGAGGACGGTTCACAAAAAGCTTTCGATGTCACATATGCCTGGATCACCCTCTATGAACGCCAAGAGGACAAATGGATCCGGATTGTAGAGGTGTCGACAAATAATTGATTTAAATCTTATCTCTACAAAGTAACAGCTCTCCGAGCTGAGCGTTATAAGCATATGATCTATGATCTAATATTCTAATATGCTTTTTTCTAATATGCTTTGGCTTATGCAACTTATTGATATTAAATAAAATGACCCTGAAAATCCCCTAAAAAATTGGCTTAGAGTTAGCTTTTCGTACCCAAAAAACCTATTCTAATAGAGTAGATCGATCTCTTGCCATAAATAATTTAGACGTCCCAAAATGACGCCGAAAAGTACGTTTTAAGGAGAAAAAACGATAGCTATTTCTTACTAATATTTTTATTTTCTGTTGGTTACACCAGCCAAAGGACAATATTACAATATTAACTGTTGGTTAAGCCAGCCGGGG
>JASFEP010000268.1:0-6482 GCA_050124775.1 Candidatus Aminicenantota bacterium | reverse complement strand
ATACTTAAAGGCCAAGATTGCATAAGAGCCGGCACTGACAAAAAGTGGAACTCCTGGAATGAAACGAACGCGCCTCCCAAAAACCTCACCATAGCAGGAACTCTCCCAGAGTATTTCGCCTGGTTTGACTAAACTTATGAGACCCCCATGGCTCAAAAAAATATGGCTGAGTCCCTCAGGCCCAAGACTCATGCCTTCGATTTGATTTGAAATGTAGTTCCGCTGGTAGATCTTATGATATGACCCAGAGAAATTTCGGTAAGCACTGATATCTCCATTTTCATCCCCGAATACAATGAGCAGGCTGTTTCCTCTCTCATAGAGTTCCATCGCTGTGTAATTCCCAAATAAAACCGCTTCCAAATCCTTGCTTTGTCCATCGAAGATATAAGCTGCTCCGCTTGCGACAAGACCGACGATCTCGTCAATCCCGTCTTCATCAATATCCCCGATCGCTACATCCCTGACTTTATCCCATCCATCTCCCAATGGAAGGGAATGCCATTCTTCCTCACCTGTTTTATAATCATAAACATAAATATGGGTATAACCTGTCCATTCCTCCCGTGCAGCTCCAGCAATGATCTCGATATCCCCATCATTATCGATATCTCCGGCTTCGACAGAATGAAAAGGTGCATCGTAAGGCATCGTCGAATTGATCCACTTTAAGTAAATGACACCCTCGTCATCCATGTCATATATGGCAATCGCACCATCACCCTCAAAATCCGAGGCTAGGATGATCTCGTCTCCACCATCCATATCGACATCATGAAGTTTGAGGTCGTGGATAGAGCTCTCAAACCTTCCGAACATGATCTCACGGGACATCTTATAAGGAATCGGGCTATTTCTTTGGAATATGAGAATACAACCCAATTCGTACAACGGATATCCGTCATACCAATAATCTTCGCCCCAAGACAGGAATACAAGATCCTCCCGACCATCATTGTCGAGGTCTCCGATCTCTGGGCCTATGAATGGCCCTCTCATCTTATAATTCTTCCATTCTAACTCTTGTATCTGCCAATTCGCGATATACAGATAGCCGTTCTCGACACCCCAAAGCAACTCAATATCTCCGTCATCATCAACATCTCCCGTAGCCATTCTCCTGACACCATACTCGGGGTTTGCTATGGTCCACTCAACAATCTGATTTGATGTATCATAACAGACAATCTCTCCCCATTGGCCGTCGCCCACAATCAGTTCCAATGTGCCATCCGCATCAATATCCTTTAGAAGAATGTCATCGATATCCTTATCCAGCTGCAAATGCCACTTCGGAACCTGCTGATCCACATCAAAAGTCCATATGGTATCCCAATCCTCTGCGGCGACCAATTCTTCCATCCCATCAAAATCTATATCCCCCACTTCGAGTTTTTCTCCAAATCCATAGGGCCAACTCCATTGCACCATGTGTGTGGCAGCGTCGATCACGTAACCATCTGTAACTACAATTTCAAGGCCGACATCCTCGTCCATTTGACCAACCACTATGTCATATCCTCCAACATCAGCAATGTCCCATTCCAAAGTTCCATTACCAGAGTATACACAGACATTATGATGATCACATATAATGATTTCTTTCTTGGCATCACCCGTTAAATCAGCTAGAGCCAATGCTTCGATGTCCCACTCATCCGTCTGCATTTCGCCCAGCCATTCTTTCGATAATTGGTCATAGAGCTGAATGCGCCCATCATCACAGCCAACAACAATCTCTTGAGCTGAGTCTCCCGTCACATCGCCCACCTGAATGCTCTTGATCCCATCCGGAAAATAGCTGCTTACAAAATCATTGACATATTCATCACTTGTCTCGTCATAACGTAAGGCATACCAATATTCATTGTCATACCAATTATCTAGGGAAGCACCCAGCAAAATCTCTGATCTTATTCCATTCTCAGAAACTATGATGTTACTGTTTCCGATTTCGTAGCCAAATGCCCCATAATACCACATCACATCCGCAGCATAAGCTTTATCCGAGGGGCTTATGACTCTGGAATGATTTGATTTTGCAGTTTCGCTCTTCCAGCTCGCCCTCTGAGCTGTCAATTGTTCCCGTGTGTAGTTGATTCTGTTCCCTTGAGCATCCATTATCACAGCCCCATACTTGTTGCGCCGAATTCGCCTCTCGTTCTGATCACCGGGCCGAGTGCTATTTATATTTTGAATCGAACCGCCTACAAAGATCACGCACAGAACCACCAAAATAAAAGTTTTTATCCATCGTGAAGTCATACACATAATGCCCCCCTTTCTTAAAATAATATTTTACAGGAGATAATCCATACTTGTTCACTTAGTATTATTCTTACCCCCTAAACGCCTCAGGAATATAGCACATGCTTTGCATTTATTCAACCAAAAAAACATTTTTATGTGGATATCATAGTTGACAATCATCGTCTCTCCAGATATAAATTCAGACAAGCTTTAGCTTAACCGTTTTCAAAACACTCGATGGCAAAAAACAACGAACGTTTGGTCGGGATCAAGGCCATAGCTCAGTATCTCGATATGAGCGTTCGAAATGTCTACTACTGGGAGAAAAATCTCGGGCTGCCTCTTCACAGAGTTTCAAGTAGCGGCGGTTACAGGATATACGCCACTAAAAGAGAGCTGGATAAATGGCTAATCACCAAAGATATCAATACCTTTAAAAAGGACAAGCTCAAGAAGACAATTCTGCTAACCCACATCCCCATCATTGTAGTTCTCGTTGTTCTCTTTTTCTTCATTCAAACGCGGAAAAATCGTCCTTCTGCACCTCAAAACATTTCCTGTGATAACAATATCATTTTTGTCAAAGATTCCATGGGCAAACTCCTGTGGGAAGTCGGCCTAAACAACAAAATCGATGAATCAAGCATGAATCTTTTCGTCGACCTAGATGATATAGATGAGGACTCATGCAACGAAGTGATTGCATGTACGTATGATATGTCTCAGGATGACCATTTTGTTACGCTATTCGATAATGATGGCACGATCCTGTGGAAACGCACGGTCAGCACTGACCAAACATTCAACAACATCGAGATCAACAATTATTATCGGCCCGGCCCTGTGAGGTTCGCTAAAACAAACTCCGGTGAGATTCTCATCGTCTCCAAATGGAACCACATGGAACGCTTCCTTTCCATTATTGCCAGTCATGATCTCGGGGGAAAGCTGGTGAGTCAGTATCTTCATACAGGCAATTTGACATCAACAATGGAGCTGATTGATATAAACAGGGACGGCGAAAAGGAACTCCTTTTTACAGGGACAAACAATCTCCTGAACGGAGAGGGTATTCTCGGCGTTCTTTCCCTGAGCGATTTCCATGGCATCAACCCCCCTTATCGGATAGAGCCAGAATATTCCCATCTGGAATTTCGTTTAAAAAGCTACATCCCTGATGAGATCATTCAGGGCAATGAGGTGCTCTATATCAGGTTTACAAAGCTTCCTCATCTCGAGTCTTATTCAGTCCTTTATAACAACACAGAGATTTCCTATTTCAGCGAAGATCTCATCCATATTAGGCTTTTCCCTTGGCGATTGGCTGCAGGAAAGCCAGTTTTTGGTGTTGACTATTTGTTTGATGGAAATTTTGTGCTCAGGCAAGTGATTCCCCAGACCATCCTCACGCAAAGATATCCTGATTTTCTCAGCAGGGGAGACATAAAACTGTCTTTGGAAGAGCTTTTAGATATTTATTCCAAGAATGTTTTGAGATGGGAGAAAGACGGATGGATTCCCATCGAAAGGAATGCAATAGACTAATACAGGATTATCGTGATTAATCCCTCTACCTTTTTTTAAAAGGAATCAGCCCCGGCCCCCTGTTTTCTCATTAATTTGCATATCATTTCATAATATTGCAATTGCATTTTCTCACAAGCACAGAAAAAATAAAAAATGGCCGTAAAAAGGTGGGCCACATTTCAATTGATTTTTGGCGTTCCAAGCAGGGCAACTGGAGGGTCGCCATAGTGGGAATGGGGGTGTCCGGTTCAAGATAACCTGACGCCCTCTATTTATTTCGTAGAGAATATTCTATTCTGAGGCCTAACAGATCTTTTTATCCGAGCAGTAAATCCTCCTTCCAACCAAAGCTTTCAACGTTGATGTTATCCCAATTGCTCGTGCCCAATCCATAGACTTTGTCGGCGGCTTCGATGCAGAGTGGCGGCGGTGAGAGCGGCCAAGGCTCCCCACGCATAGCCTTCCTTTTTTCCATGATGATACGGAGGCAGACGGTTTCAACGGCTACAGGATCGGTTCCAGCGATCAATCCGTTGTAAGCCCATTTGTAGCGGGGATCCGGTTGGGGCCCTTTGTCGCAGAGGGGATGGAGGGCATCGACCAACATCAGTTTGGTTTTTCCTTTCACCATCGGAAGATTCCAGATCTCTCCCAGCTTGGCGCTATTCTCATCGTGATAGTTCCTCGGGCTCCCTGAGTACATGATGTAGAGCTTCATGACCGTACCGATTCCCGTCAGCCAGTGGGCTTTGAGCCCTGGGAGGCCGATGAGAGCCGTGCATGGCTTTGGTTTGTCTGGGCCGCCCTGAGCATCTCGAATTTTCCCTTCAGAGAAACCGGCTTCAATGAGGGCGTTTTTGACCGCGTCAACCAGCTCTTTATGTGTGGGATTGAGATGGGGCGTGGGCACAAGTCCGATGGTGTCGTTGGGTTTGAGAAGGCTATTCCAGGCCTCCTTTGGGGTTTTTTGCCCGGTGACTTTGATCAGTGTCTCGTCGAGCATACTCTTCAGTACGGCGGGATCGACGGTGTTAGATGCATCCATCGCATTTCTGTTTCTGACAATGGTTACGAGACTCGACCCCTCTGGTCTACTTGAGGCTGTTAGAAATTTGGGCCCCATCATGGATGCTCCCAAAGTTGCACCTATGGTGCCGCGAAGAAAATCTCTTCGTGTCAGTCCTTTTTGTTTATGATGCATGTTAGACCTCCTATTTGTGTTAAGTCACGTAATTTCGTTGATCATCACCTTGGCCGTTTTTTTGTCGGGGCATTCAAATATGACCGATAACACATTTGTGTGCAATTTATATCCAATCCAACCGTCTTCGATGGGAAAAGTTTTGGTAAAACCTTCCGTGGATTTTGTGTTTTTCTCGAGTGGAAAATCGGGCAGATAGGCGCGATGAAAATGGGCGAGAGCTCCTTGGGCCTGCTCAAGATTTGCGTATTTGACTGTGAGGAATTGGATTCGCCGAAGGCTTCCCGTTGAATCCTTCATCTCGTACGGAACAGTGACTGCCTCAGTGTTGCGATCGAGGTCGAGCATATTTTCGTGACCAAGATAGTACAGCGAATTTAAAACCAAGTGGGAGCGGAGATATCCAGCCCTGTCCTTTCGAAATTTCCATTTTTTGTTTAGTGCATAGGGAAGGGTTTTTATCAGTTCGGGTGGAGGGGGATTGTCCCGGTCTTTGACGATTGTACGGCCGAGCTCGAGAACAGCCTGTTTTGATTCTGCTGTTTCTTGGTAGGCCATGACTCTCGCGTAGATATTGTCTGTCCAGATGCGAAGAAGTCCCTCACCATACAGAGTCCTTGGCCATGGATTTTTATATGATTCAGCATTTCTTGGAGATGAAGAGTCCAAATTCATTGACTCACCTCCCCAATCCAGAGAAAGTAAACCAAAAGCATCGTCAGAGGATTCCATAAAATACAACTCAACGAGGATCGCTTTTTGGGTGTTTGCCTGATATTCACAGGATTCGAGGTGGTCGAATCGGTAGGCGAGGTAAAGTTCACCAGCTCCATCCATGTAATCGAATATATTTTTCGCATCGATGAATTTGGGCGAATCCGGTCTCGTCCATATCCCTATGGATTTTGGGAGAAGCGGCTTGGTATCCATGGCATTTTCCCCTCGTTTATCATGGTTATCCATCAGAAAAGGGTAGGGCGAAGTCGGAAGATACAACTGTAAGATGAGTAGAAATACGAGATAGGCCAGGATTTTCTTCATTCTTATTTGAGAAGTCGCACTACATTTTCCCCCTCCATTCTAGCCGATAAAATTCAAATAAGCCAATTTTTTCTTAGAATACGTTTTTTGCTAGTGGAAGTAGCCTTCTAAGGCTCTTTTATAGGCCGTATAATACCGTAATTATATAAAAATCAGTATGTTAGTGTGGCCCATCCCCACATCCCCATTTATGAGTTCTTATGGAACTTTTCGCTCAGGATTCTCGTATGCTCATTTAAGTGGAGTATTCTGCCTGAAGGAGATATTGATGTTCAAGAACTATCTCAATGTAGCCCTGAGGAATATCTTTCGGTTTAAGGGGTATTCTTTTCTGATCATTTTTGGACTGGCTTTGGGGATAGCCGTCTTTATGCTTTCTATTATCTACACTGGTTTCGATTTCAGCTACGATACTTTTCATGAAGATGCAGACAGGATCTATATGGTGGTTCAAGTTCTCCCC
>JASFEP010000267.1:0-6513 GCA_050124775.1 Candidatus Aminicenantota bacterium | reverse complement strand
AAAAACCCCGAGTGAAAAAGAGTCCTGAATGAGCCCACAAACCGCACCCAAGCATGCTCCATAAATTTCGTTCCTCGTCGAAGACATATAAATAACCAGAAGACTGAAGACATTGATCGCTTGAATCAAATAGATGGAAATATGGGATAAGAGAGAGTACAGGATCAATGCAATAATGATGCCTACGGATGTTTCTAATAGATCTCTCATGATCTCTGCTGTCAAAATATATCTTTTGCGTGCAAACGTATGACCGCCAGCTGGTCTAAATGACGGAACTCAAAATATGGCCTCACAAGGATTTCTTTAAAAAGATCCGATGTGGGAGTTATCGATGTTATTCGGCCGACATTGATCCCCGGAGGAAAAATGCTATCAAATCCCGTCGTATAAAGGTTCTCGCCTTCGGTGACATTTTCATCAGTTGAAACGATATGCTCCAACACACACGAGCCTTTTCCGTCTCCCGACAAGATCCCTAAAACTTTATCTTTTTCAGTAAAAACGCTCACTCCACAATCATTGTCTGTGATCAGTTGCACACGCGCTTCTTTGAATGCTATCGGACCGATCACTCTCCCGACTAAATTTCCGTACTTATCCAGAACAACCATGTTCTTTTCGATACCATCAAGAGCTCCCCTGTTGATCATCACAGATTTGAAAGTGTTGCTGGCATCTATTCCGATAACCCGTGCATGCAAGATATTCGGATACATCTCTCCCAGAAGGGCCTCTATTTCATTTTCATTCTTGTAGTGTTCAAGGGCATTTCGCAATATTCTGTTCTTCTGAGAAAGTGAAAAAATTTCCTGTCTTAGTTCCTCATTCTCGACATGGGCATCGCGGAGAGAGATATACCCTTTCAAGAATCCACCGATGCTTTGGAAAAAAGAAACGATCCCGTGCTGAACTGGCGAAAATAAAACAAAAACTGCCTTTTCAAAATAGTTCTCTTGCGCTCCTTGAGGAACTTGGATAGAGATCAGGACTAATTGCAGAAAAATGAGAATAGCCAAAACGATGAGGCTTTTGTTTCTTTTAAAAAAAGAGGACATCTAAAGATCAAATTAGAGAGATTTTTCTCAAAAGATCCAAGTCATCAAGCATTTTTCCCGCACCGAGCACAACCGTTGTCAAAGGATCTTCAGTGATGAATACGGGCAATTGTGTCTCCTCGCGAATGCGTTTATCAATGTTCTTAAGAAGAGATCCTCCTCCAGTCAGGATAATCCCACGGTCTATGATGTCTGCAGAAAGTTCTGGCGGTGTCTTCTCGAGAGCAACCTTCACGGCATCGATGATAGCCACTATGATATCCTCTAAGGCTTCCCTTATCTCCTGGTCATCCACCACAATAGTCTTGGGAATACCCTCTCTCAGATCTCTTCCTTTTATTTCCATAGTGATAGGTTCATCCAGGGGGTAAGCGGAGCCGATCTGTATTTTGACCTGTTCTGCTGTTTTTTCTCCGATAAGTAAGTTGTATTTCCTCTTGATATACTGGATAACCGCTTCGTCCATCTCGTTGCCGGCTATACGGATGGAGTGATTGAACACGATCCCATTTAAGGAAATGACCGCAATATCCGTCGTCCCCCCGCCGATATCGACGATCATATTCCCAGTGGGCTCAGATATGGGCAGATCCGCACCGACGGCTGCGGACGTGGGTTGTTCGACCAGGTACACCTCAGAAGCTTTCGCCCGCATAGCAACATCCTTGACTGCTCTCCTTTCGACTTGAGTGATACCCGTAGGAATCCCGATAACAATCCTCGGTCTGAGCAAAAAACTCCTGTTGTTTGTCGACTTTTTGATGAAGTAATCGAGCATCTTCTCAGCGATCTCGAAATCAGCGATCACTCCATCACGCATAGGCTTGATGGCTAGAACGCTTTTTGGTGTTTTCCCCAACATCTCCTTGGCTCTCTTCCCCACAGCCTCCACTTTACCTGTTTGGTGATTCACGACCACGATGGAAGGTTCCTGGACGATGATTCCCCTTCCCTTAAGATAAACCAATGTGTTCGCAGTCCCGAGGTCGATGGCAAGATCGCAGAAGAATTTTTCCTTGAGCCATTCAAACAGATTCATTCTATCTTCCTCTAACTACACGATTTATTTAACATAAATTCCGCTTCCAAGCAAACGAAAAAGATTATTTTTTTTCCTTGATTTTTGTTTTTGAGAAATATATAGTCAAAAAACTCAGGGAGAATAAAGAGAGGAGGTAAGAATGAGTGACCAATCCTTCAAGCCTTATGTGCCCGCCGAACAATCTATGCGGGAGATCTCATTCAAGGCAATTTTTCTGGGCATTATCATGGCGATCGTTCTCGGAGCCGCAAATGCTTACCTTGGGCTTCTCGTCGGGATGACCGTGGCAGCCACTTTTCCCGCAGCCGTTATCGCCATGGCAGTATTGCGTCCCCTTAAAGGAACGATCCTCGAGGAAAACCTTGCAAGAACCACAGGTGCTGTCGGTGAGGCGCTAGCTGCCGGAGCCATATTCACGATTCCCGCTTTTCTCTTCACGGGTGTCTGGACGAAGTTCGATGTGGCGAAATCATCGATGCTCATGCTCGTGGGCGGTGTCCTCGGAGTTTTTCTGATCATACTCGTCCGAAGAACTTTAGTCGAAGACGCCACTCTGCCTTTTCCGGAGAGTGTCGCATGTGCAGAGATGGTCAAAACGGGCCAGAAAGCAGGGTCGAATGCAGCCTACATGTTCTGGGCTATGGGATTGGGAGGCTTTATAGAATTCTTCACAAGCGAAAACGGGATCAGGATTATTACGCCCTATGCGAGATCCGTGTTTAAATTACCAGGCATCTCTCGGATAACCTACCTCGATAGCGACAATATCGAAGTGGCCAAAACAGCCGAGATAAGGGGAAGAATGTTCGTAGAATCCCCTGCAGCCAATGCAGCGATGACGGGTGTCGGATACATCATAGGTCCCAAGCTCGCCGCGCTAACCTTCTCTGGAGGAGTACTCGGCTGGCTATTTTTGATGCCTATCCTCCTTTTCATCAGCGGCGATCTCGGACGAGTTGTGTCGGATTTCGGAGGGGACTGGACCGCCATGGCCATCTCGGCTTACGATGCACAGATCAAACCCATAGCAGTGGGTGCCATGCTGGTGGGGGCCTTCTACACACTCTTCAAGATGAGAAAGAGCCTCATCACGGGGATCGGCCGCTCGTTTCAAGATGTCAGCAAAGCAAGATCCGGCACTGCTGCCGAAACACTGAGAACGGATAAAGATCTTCCTTTTCCTTCGATCATCATGGCCATTATCGCACTGATCATACCGATGATCATTTTATACAACGTGTTCACCAAAAATATCGGTTCTGCACTGGTTTCTGCGATAGTGATGATCATCATGGGATTGCTTTTTGCGGCTGTGGCGGGCTACCTTGTTGGTATAATCGGTTCCTCCTCAAATCCTATCTCTGGCTTGACTCTGACTTCGTTGCTCATCGCTGCACTGATGATGGTGATCATGGGTCAGAAAGGAGATGCCGGAATAGCCGCAGTTTTGGGAGTGGCAGCCGTGGTGTGCTGTGTGGCTGGAGTGGCAGGAGACATGATACAAGACTGGAAAGTCGGTCATATCCTCGGCGGTACACCATGGCGTATGCAGATCGGAGGTCTGATCGGAGTTGTTGCGGCTGCCTTGACCCTCACCTTCTCTTTACAACTCCTCCATAACAACATAGGAATCGGAAGTGAGACACTTCCTGCCCCGCAAGCAGGATTGATGGCGGCCATGGCCAAGGGGATTGTTGGAGGTGAAATGGCCTGGCCATTGGTGCTCGCCGGGATGCTCCTCGCAGTGGGCCTCATTCTTATAGGATCGCCCTCTCCCATGCTGATCGCTGTCGGCATGTATCTGCCTTTCCGTGCAACCGCATGCATATTCTTCGGTGGCGTGATCAAATACTTCCTCGATCGTTCTGTCGCGAAGAAAAACGCCACGGCAAAGGGACGGGAAACTGTAGAAAACATAGGACTTCTCCTTGCCTCCGGACTGATCGCCGGACAGGCACTCATGGGCATAATCACCGCTGCGGTCAAAGGCACTAACCTCCGGCTTCCCGAAGTATGGCACAGTGCCTGGTTAGGCCTGATAATCTTCTTTGTCCTCGGGTTCATCCTGATTTATTTTCCTTATAAAAGAATGATACAATCGGGTGAATTCGGCAAAACATCCGAGGAATCTGAAGCACAGCAAAGTTAAGAAAAAACCGGTGACACTTTTCCGAATGATGTGAAAAACACGAGTAAAGAATCCGGGGAACTCAATCTGTTAGAGTTGGTCCCAGTTAAAAATATCGAGTGGAAAAGGACCGAAGAGGGGTTGATATGTTTGCTGAAACCCAAATTTCAACTCCCCATTCTCAAAAAACATCTCCTGCCCCGTCTCAAGCATCCCTATTACACAATCAACCTCGACAGGATCGGCACCCTATTCTGGGAAAGTTGCGATGGGATACGCACGGTCAAAGAGATCGCCAACCGTATGAAGAATTCACTCGGGGACGAAGTGGAACCCCTTTATGAACGGATCACTTTATTCCTTCAAAAGCTAGAGAAAAACAAATTTATTCTGTTCAAATGACTTGAAAATATCACGATCCGACCGTTCTGGGATGCTATCTACGTAACCTTATTCAAGCAAGACAGTTCGGTTTATTCCAATAGGACTGAAAAAGCCACTGACTCAAACCTTAGTGAATGGGTGGGTAGCTTGGAGTTGGCAGGGATGGATCAACTTGTTAAGAATTAAGAACTGACCGTCGGGATGTCGACTCCCGAAAGGTTTACGGAATATGGGATTTTGTTTAAAATAGGAAGTTGCGATGAAAAATATAGATAGTGAGTTGACAATTCTCGATATCTTGGTATTCGGCCATCCTGTCCTCGCGGCAAAAGCCGAAGAAATAAAAAATATCGATGACAATGTGTGTCGGCTCGCCCAAAATATGGTTCACACCATGCATGCGGCTCCGGGGATCGGATTGGCAGCACCTCAGGTCAATGAAAGCGTCAGACTCATTACTGTGGACCTAACGGTGGGAGAGCAGAAAAACGAAATCATCGTCCTCGCCAATCCAGAGATCCTCGATTCCGAAGGCGAAGCGGTTATGGAAGAGGGCTGTCTATCCGTACCGGGTGTCAACGAAAAGGTAGTTAGGCCTTTGCATATATCGGTGAAGGGCACAGATCTCAAGGGGAAGGAAATGACCATAGATGCAGAGGGCCTTCTGGCCCGAGTCCTATGTCATGAGATCGACCATCTGAACGGAAAACTTTTTATCGAACACCTGTCACCGCTCAAAAAGAATCTGATAAAAAAGAAACTCCGCAAACAATTGAGCGAGGATGCTCACACATGAGGGTTGTTTTTTTCGGGAGCCCTGAATCCGCCATCCCATCGCTCCAAAAAATAATGGAGGATGGCCATAAGGTCGAACTCATAGTCACCCAGCCTGACAGGCCATCAGGAAGAGGCAAAAGGCTTACAGCATCTCCCGTCAAAAGAATCGCGCTCGAAAAGAATATTCCCGTTTTACAGCCGGGAAGAATTCGCAAAGACCCAGCGGCCTTGGCAACATTGAGTGAGATCATGCCGGATCTTAATGCCGTCGTTGCATACGGTCAAATCATTCCTGCATCGATCATCTATATGCCCAAGCATAATTCGATCAACCTTCACTTTTCGCTCCTCCCAAAATATCGAGGAGCCTCGCCTGTTCAGTGGGCCATACTCAATGGAGAATCCACCACGGGTTTGACTATCTTTAAGCTCAACGAAAAAATGGACGAAGGAGATATTTTGACCCAAAGGGAAATCGAGATCCTGCCCCGTGAAAACGCATTCGAGCTCGAAAAGCGTCTGGCTCGGGAGGGCGCGGATCTTCTGGCGGAGACTATCGATCGGATAGACACACTCAAGCCAATGAAACAGGATCATGCCCAAGCAACTTACGCCCCGCTGATCAAAAAGGAGGATGGTCTTATCGATTGGAAAAGTGAAGCGATCTCGATAGACAGGAAAGTCAGAGCTTTTACGCCCTGGCCTTCGGCATTCACGCATTTTAGAGGAAAACGCATAAAGATTCTGGATGGTAAAGTTGATAAGGCCGAACCTAAACCTCCTATCCAGCCAGGGGCAGTTTGCGTTTCTGAGAAAGAGGGGCTTCATATAAGATGTGGCGATGGCCATATCTACATCATTGAGCGGTTGCAGCCAGAAAACCGGAAGGCTATGAGTGCACACGCCTACTCGCTGGGAGCCAACATCAAACCCGGTGATACTTTTGAATGAATAATCCAGCTCAGAGGTGGGTTATTCACGAGTTGAGGTTGCCGCAGGTGCAAGGCGTCGGCACATGAAGATGTGCTTGTTCACTTCGAATGGGCCGCAACGAAGCAGGTGCGGTAAGATCAGCTCGCCTGCAGGGTATAAGGAGTTGACAATAAATAACTGAATTTTTTGAT
>JASFEP010000266.1:0-6533 GCA_050124775.1 Candidatus Aminicenantota bacterium | reverse complement strand
TTGTTGAGTTATGCCCTGGCCCCTTATATAGATCGCAATTACCTGTTCCTTTTTAAATCCGAGTTTTTGATTTTTCATATAGTTCAACTGCTTCAAAACGATGAGAGTACTTATTATGAGAATAATGGAAATTGTGAACTGGAGTATCACTAGGAGGCTTCGGAGACCAGACCGGCTAGATTTTGTTCGGATTTTTTGCCTTATAGTATCGATGGGTTGAAAAGACGAAAGATAGAAAGCAGGATAGCTTCCTGCGGCAATCCCAGTAATCAAAACGAGGGAAAGCAACCCTAAAATAACAGCCGAGCTTAAAAGTGTTGATGCGGTGATTTCTTTTCCGGTGAGGTCGTTAAAGACAGGAAGCAGGGTCCATGCCATACTGATAGCGAGGATTAAGGAAACGAATGCGAAACCGATGGATTCTGTCAAAAACTGTTCGATCAGCCGTTTTTTATAAGCACCCAAGACTTTCCTCAATCCGACTTCCATTCCTCGTTTGGCTGATCGTGCCGTTGAAAGGTTCATAAAATTGATACACGCGATCAGAAGAATAAATAGAGCGACGAGCGAGAACACATAAACATACCGAATATCCCCGTTTGACTCGATCTCGGCTGCGAGTTTTGATTTCAGGTGGATATCAGTCAGTGGTTGCAGATAATAAAACATCTTTATGCCAACTTTCCTTGCTCTAGCACCTGCATGTTTTTCAACTACTACCTCGATGTTTTTTTTTATGGTTTCAGCGTCAGCATTCTTTCCGAGAAGGAGATAGGACCATCCATTGATACCGAACCAGGAATCTAATATCCTGGCGCGACTTTCTTTGAGTGTGTTTATCGAAACTAAGTAATTAAAATGAAAATGTGAATTGCGCGGGACATTTTTGACCACTCCTGTCACTTTTAGATCGCCGTCAGCGTTGAGGTTCAAAGTTTCTCCCAACACGGGTTTTTTCCCGAATATCTTTTCAGCCATCTCTTGAGTCAATACAATGGAACCTGGTTCCTTTAGAGCGGAAGTGGGATCTCCTTCAACAAACTCGAAAGAAAAAATACGAAAAAAATCTTTATCCGCATAAAAAATGTTCCGTTCGTCAAACTTATCATCCGCGTGCTTTATAAGGCCTGTTCGCTCTATCAGTCTTGTGAAGGTGCTGACGCCAGCTACTTCGGCGGCAATCGCCTGCGTTGCGCCAAAGGGAGAGAGCGCATAATGGTCGAATGCACCGCCGATCTCCTCTGCATAGGTTATCCTAAAGATGCGATCCGCATTCTCGTGGTATCTGTCATAGCTCAGCTCATCCTGCACCCATAACAGGATAAGAATGCAGCACGTCATTCCCACAACAAGACCGGCGATATTGATAAAAGAATATCCTTTGTGTCTTTTTACATGTCTCAGTCCAATTATTAGATAATTTTTGATCATCATTTTTCCTCAATTGCTTTTTTCATATAAGCAGCGCGACGAATAAATTATTATGTATTTCATCCTATATTCCTCATTTAATGGCAATAAACATGCCAAATTCGTTTTCTTAGGATTTTCTAATACTACGAAAAATACATGTATCATTTATTAACAGTTAATGTCCGTGCGCGAACAAAAATAAATATTCCCCACACCAACTTCATAAGAGAAAAAAATCTGGACTTTATCAATGTGTAACCCAATCTTAGACTCGAAGGTATAAGGCTGTATGATGCACGCCATACCTTCGCGAGCAGGCTGAGCCAGCGGGTTATAGATGTCGAAACTGTACGCGCATTGCGCGGCCATTCAGTTATCCATCTCACTCTGCGGTATGCCCATTCTTGTGACAAAGTTAAGCGCGCTGCTGTTGAGGTCTTGGAGCCGAAAATGTCACGCTCCAGTGACAATTTTATGACAAAAGCCAAAAGAAAAAATTATTATAAATTCCCAAACCTTTTGATATCAATGCATTAACTGCAAGGTGCGCCTGTAGATCAGTGGATAGAGCATCGGTCTCCGGAACCGATTTCACCGTTTCTCTTAACCTCCTGAAAACAAAGAAATAGTCAATCTTTTCAACAACGTAAAAGGTTATCTGTAGAGATGTGGAAGTATACCTAAGTATGTGGAAATATGCCTTGGATGGTCACAATTTGGGCACAATTGCCAAATTGACGGAAAATGATCTTCCTCAGACGGAGGGACTTAAAATATTTGGAAACTCAACAGGCAAAAATCACGTATTTGTAAGAAGAAATGCATGAGCTGGTATGTAATTTGCAGCGATTACATAAAAATGCTTTCTTTTTGAGAGGAGAGCGTTGTGAAAACAACCTCTAAAGGATTCTTTGTGTCTGCCGTTGTGCTGAGAGTCCTCCTCCTAGGTGCCCTGGGTGCCTCGATGGCCCTCGCTTCTCAGGAAGGACCGGATGAGCAGTCTAAGGCTCAGAATTATACCGTTTCGGCGGCGACTTCCGCCATCGAGGTGGATGGACTTCTGGACGAGAAGGCCTGGAAAAATGCTGTAGTGATCAAGGTCCCTTTCGAGTGGTTGCCTGGCGACAATATCCCGGCGCCGGTGGATACCGACTGTCTTGTGACTTTCGATACAGATAATTTTTATGTCGCACTCAGATGTTACGATCCGGAACCACATAAAATACGGGCCCATCTGATGGATAGGGATGCAACGGATACCTTGATCCAAGACGACCATATCAGCTTCATAGTCGACACCTTCAATGACGAAAGGAGGGGTTTTCAATTCCGCTCCAATCCCCTAGGAGTCCAGGCCGATGCCAACTTCAGCGAATCGGAAGGGTATGAGGATTTTTCCTGGGATGCTATCTGGGATTCCAAAGGAAGGATCACGGAGTGGGGATGGGCCCTTGAAATCGCCATCCCTTTCAACCAGTTGCGTTTCCCCAGAACTGAGGAAGTCCAAATATGGGGATTCAGCATCGAGCGTTCCTACCCGCGATCGGTCCGTCACCGCATAACATCCCACCGGAGAGACCGGGATACCACCTGCATTATGTGCCAGTTCAACAAGATCACAGGCATTCAAGGCATCTCTCCGGGTTTGAATGTCGAACTCGACCCCACCCTGACGACGATTCGAACAGACAGCAGGGAAGATTTTCCTATGAATCCCGGCGCGTCGATGGAAAACGGAAAGATCGATCCCGATCCCGGCATCACCGCCAGGTGGGGGATCACCCCCAATTTGATCCTGAACGCCACGGTGAATCCCGATTTTTCCCAGGTAGAGGCGGATGTCAGAGAGCTCGAGGTCAACACCCGTTTTGCCATCCGGTATCCTGAAAAACGGCCTTTTTTTCTCGAAGGAGCCGATTTCTTTCTCACTCCCATGGAGGCTGTTTTTACCAGAACCGTGGCCGATCCGGACGGCGGGTTGAAATTCACCGGGAAGGTCGGGAAAAATGCCTTCGGGATTTTCGGGGCCTATGACAGGGTCAACAACCTGCTCTTTCCCTCCAATCAGGGCTCGAGCTCGACTGCCGTGGACCAGGGTGTGGGAAGCGGCGTTTTCCGCTACCGCCGCGATATCGGCCGCACATCCAATGTCGGGGTTTTGTACACGGGCAGGGTGTCCGACGATTACTATAATCATGTGGCTGGAATCGATGGATTTTTCCAGATCAACCGGACAAAGCAGTTCCGGATCCAGTATCTCCATTCCGAGACCAAATATTCGGATGAGATCGCTGCCGACTTCGACCAAAAACCAGGGGCAAACGGAGGCGATGCCCTGTATGCCGAATTCATGCATCTCGACAGAAACTGGTTATATATGTTCAGCTACCAGGACCGCCACCCAAATTTTCGGGCGGATTACGGCTATATTCCCAGGGTAGATTTGCGTAGGGGCTCAGGATCGGTTGCGTACACATTCTGGGGAGAGCGGGGCGAATGGTACAACCAGATCAGGATTATGCTTACGGGAGACCTGGTTTACGATCACAACGGCGATCTCACGGACCGGAGCTTAGACATGCAGGCAATGTATCTCGGCCCATTACAGTCCACCGTTATGGCTCAGTATATAAGATCCCGGGAATTTTACCTGACAAAGTATTATGATCTGAATCAGACCGTTTTTTTTGGGGAAATGAAGCCTATCGGCGGGCTTAGATTCAATATCCTGACACAATATGGTGATACGATCGATTACAGCAATGCCCGGAAGGCGATAGGATTGAATCTCCTCCCGTCGGTGGAATTCAGCCTGGGCCGCCATATCAATGTCAATGTCCAGCATGCCTTCCAGCGCCTGTCCCTTGAAGGAGATGAAATTTTCACAGCCAATCTGTCCCAGGTGAGACTGATATACAATTTCAATGTCCGGATATTTGTGCGGGGAATCGTGCAATATCTGGATTTGAGGCGAAATCCCAATCTTTATCTTTTCCCAACTCCAGACAGGATGCAGACATTTTTCACCCAGTTCCTTTTTTCCTATAAGCTCAATCCCCAGACCGTGCTGTTCATTGGCTACTCGGATAACTATCTGGGTATGACCGATATCGATATCACGCAGACCAGCCGTACCTTTTTTGTAAAACTGGGATACGCCTGGACAAAATAAACCGTTGCTTGCAGTAAATCCTGATTGGAGTGCATTGTATTAGTCCAATTATCTGCATTCTCCTTGTAGAGCTATGAAGGAAGGGTACTGCTCTCTGAGAAGAAATCTGCTATAATATGGCCACACTTTTCTGTTGCGCCTGTAGCTCAGCGGATAGAGCGCTTGTCTCTGGAACCGATTTCAAAGTATCTCTTAACCTCCTGAAAACAAAATAATAGTCAATCTTTTCAACAACTTAAATAATTATCTGTAGGTATGTGGAAGTATGCCTAAGTATATGAAAATATACCTCGAATGGTAACAATTTGGTCACAATTTTGGATGTCACGAATAGTAGGATTAGGTGTGATTTACTGTAAATACTCGGATTAGTCTGATTGATAATATTCTCATAATTTCTTATTGCGTGTGCTGATAATGAAGATGGCAAATAAAGGCTAGTCATTAAACCTCTTTTTCATATATAATTAAAAAAGGAGCAATATTTGGGGGGCCATTAATTGGAAGAAAAAAACATCCTTCAGTCTTGGAAGGAAATCGCATCTTATCTCGGACGGGCTGAGCGGACATGCCGACGCTGGGAAAAAGAGTTCGGCCTCCCCGTTCACCGGATGGATGGGTCACCCCGTGCGAGTGTTTTTGCCTACAAAGAGGAACTGGATCGATGGCTAGACAGGTTGTTACACGAGAAAGAAATTTCCACTAGAAAATCATTCTTTCTTTCCCCAAAAAAATTATTCATTGTTCTAAGCATTTCAATCCTATTTGTTTCCATCCTGGCAGCAGTTATGTGGAAGATATTATCTCCAAAGGCAAGCATATCATCATCATCCGGCAAACCTTCTCTGGCGATTCTCTACTTCATGAACAATACCGGAGATGAGAGTTTAGATCACTGGAGAAGCGCCCTTCCCGAATGGCTGATTACGGACCTCAGCCAGTCCAAATATCTCAGAGTCCTTAGCGGAGACAGGCTGCTTAACATTCTAAAAAAACTCAACCTCATAGGAGCCATAAGCTATGATTCCGAGGATTTAGAGAATGTAGCTCAAGAAGGAGACGTCAACCACATCTTTAAAGCCAGCTTCTCCAAGTCTGGTGACACATTCCGGATCGATTATTCTCTTCATGACGTCCATTCTTGGGAGTCTGTCGGATCTGATTATGTGACTGGTCAAGGAGAAGAAAGCTTTCCCTCGATGGTGGATGAGCTGACAAAGAAAATCAAAGCTGACTTTAATATTTCTGAGGATAAGATCGCCGAAGATTATGATAAAAATTGGGGAATTGTCACAACCAGTTCTGCTGAAGCTTATAAATTATACATGGAAGGAAGAAGTTATCACCGTAAGACTGAATATCGAAAAGCTATCGAAATTTGGGAAAAAGCCATCGCCCTCGATCCCGAATTCGCTTCGGCTTATAGATCAATGGCCATAACCTATAAAAATCTGGGCTATAAGTCTGAATACCGCGAATTAATCGAGAAAGCATTTAGATTGAGTGACCGTATATCAGATCTCGAGAAGTATCGCATTCGGGGAGAATTCTACAGATCTACAGAGAAGACCTATGACAAGTCCATAGAAGCATTCAAGACATTATTAACCTACTATCCAGATTTCAGCCCAGGCAACACCAATCTGGGTAATCTCTATATAAACTTAGAACAATGGGATAAAGCCATAGCACAATTTGATGTGAATATCCGAAACAACGATAGTTCCTTTTATTCTTACAATGCTCAAGTATTTGCCTATATGGCTAAGGGTTCGTATTATAGAGCCAAAGAAATCATAAATTATTATCTTAACAATATTAGAAACAATGCGGCGCTTCGCCAAAAGCTAGCATACTGGTATCTCATTCGAGGAGATTACACTAAGGCCCTTAATGAAGTGAATAATGCTTTACAGAGTTCCCAACTTTGGCATTATAGGTATTGCAA
>JASFEP010000265.1:0-6540 GCA_050124775.1 Candidatus Aminicenantota bacterium | reverse complement strand
AATTCAATTCGAGGGAGATCGGATCTATCTTGCTATTTCGGAGAAGTAACAAGCTATGATTCTTAATACCAAGACCTGGCCATAAAAAAAGGATTGCCCTTGGCAAAGCTGGACAAAAGATTGCGGAAAGCCGCAAAATCTATAAATGTGGAGCTGCCATGAAAATTAGACACACATTCCCAATTATGAGTTCACTCGTATCATTATTTATTCTTTGTGCGATATTTACGAAAGAGGCATTCAACAGTCAAGACTCTGCACCCCACTTTGCAAACTTCAACGACCTCAAAGGACCCTATCTCGGACAAAATCTGCCCGGCATGTCGCCTGAGATTTTTGCACCCGGATACATCTCGACGGAAAAAAGAGAGCTGAATTCCGTCTTCACACCTGACGGAAAAGAGTTTTATTTTTCCATCTCAACCTCTGGGAGAGGATATAAAATTTACTTCACCGAAGAACTCGTGGATAGTTGGTCGCAACCTCAACAGGTCCCCTTTTCCAGTCAGAAGTCCGATGTGGACATGTGTATCACCCATGATGGAACGAGAATGTACTTCGGCTCGACACGTCCGGTTAACGGTATTCCCCAGGATGATTTTAAAATCTGGTATGTGGAGCGGATTGGCAATTCATGGAGTAACGCCAAATTTTTAGATTCTCCGGTCAATGGGGGCCGAAGGGCGCTCTACCCTACTGTATCGCTCCGAGGGACCATGTATTTCCAAGCGATTCGAGATGATACTCTGGGTGTCAGAGATATCTACTACTCTGAACTCGTAAACGGTAAATATAAAGAACCTGTACACTTGGGAGATTCCATCAATTCCATTTATGGCGAAGGGGATGTTCTCATCGCACCGGATGAAAGCTACATCATTGTCAATTGCAGCGGACGCCCCGACACGAAAGGAAGAAGCGATCTTTACATTTCATACAAAAAGGAAGACGGAACCTGGGCCGAGCTTAAAAACATGGGAGACAAGATAAATTCCAGCGGTTCTGATTACTGTCCCATGCTCTCCCCTGACGGAAAATATTTTTTCTACACACGCACAGACACGGGAAATGGAGACATATACTGGGTGGATGCGCAGATCATCCAGGAACTGATTTCTCACCTTTTTTAACGCTTTGATTGATTTAGAGAGACGGATATTTAATTCAGAATTAAGTATGGCGTCCCATATCTGAGAGAGTTCGTTCATACCGATGAAAAATCAACATCTGATACGACACTTGTGCTTTGTCCAGGAATATGCAAGAATACCAACAGATTAACGGTCTTTCCATCAGAATAGAATCCCCATCCTTTTATTCATGGAGAGAGGAGGATTAGTATCTAACTAGGAGGTTGAACCATGCCACAAAGTGTGAAAAAAGGAGATACGGTAAAGATTCATTACACCGGTCGTATCAAAGACGGTAACGTCATTGACTCCTCCCTCGAGCGGGAGCCCCTTGAATTCGAGATCGGATCGGGGAGCGTCATAGCCGGAGTGGATAAAGCAATGACCGGGATGAAGCCCGGAGAGAAAAAAGAGGTGACTGTGTCACCAGAAGATGCCTACGGCGAACACGACCAGAATCTTCTTATCGACGTCCCCAAAGAAAAAATTCCAGAAGATATCGATCCCAAAGTGGGGATGCAGCTCCAACTGATCAACACATCGGGACAGGCCCTTCCTGCATTGATCACAGAAGTGAGGGATGAATCCATCAAGCTGGATGCCAACCACCCTTTTGCCGGAAAAGAGCTTGTATTCGACATCGAGCTGCTGGAGATCGTCTAAAAGACTTATCAAAAATCCCGGGAAGACCAACTCTCCGATTACCCATATCCATAACTGGATTGACATCCCCGTTTAAATCCAGTATTTAATAACCGGAATTCAAGTTTCTGATGTAAGCAGCAGGAGATATCCAAACAAAATTCGGCGACAAAAGTTTCGCCCCGAACCTTAAAAGCAAATGATCTACGGCCAACGCAATAAGGAGATGTTCAGCGGAAAAGACTTCTTTTAAATTCGATCCCTTCTTTTAGGGAATAAGATGGTGCTAAATCCAAAGAAAAAGAAGTCGATCTTTAAAAGAGCCTCATCCTTCATCCTGAACATCGGTGGCGTTCCTGAAGATTCGGAATACATCCGTCTGGTCAAGCGGATCTACTATGGGGGTTCACTCTTCTCCCTTCCCCTGAGTGTCTCCATCTCCCTTCTGTATTTTATGAGAGGAGATATAATCCAGGCTGCGATCATGCTGTTCTCATTCGTTTTTTTTTGCTGGTTCATGGTCAATGGCGCTTTATTTCCTCAAAATTTTGAAAGGAATGCCACATATCTCGTCTTCTATTTCGTTCTCGTTCCATTCCTAATCACATTTCTCAAGGAAGGAATATGGAACGCAAACGGCGCGATCTATATCGGGCTCATGGGACCAATTTTCGCTCTGCTTTTGCCTAATAAACGCAAGGCACTTTTGCTTTTTGGACTCTATGTGCTGTTGGTGATTGTGATTGTCCTGTTTCAGCCTTATTTCGCCGATTCGATCGCAGAGATAACAGGTTTTCGTTTGTTCATTTTCTGGTATGGGTTTTTGATCATAGCTACGTTTGTATTTGGCAGCACCTATTTTTTCGTACTCCAGCGCGATAAAGCCTATCGGCTCCTGGGAATCGAGAAGGAAAAGTCAGAAAGGCTTTTAAGGCGCATCGAAAAAGACCTGGAGCAGGCAGCCAAAATCCAACGAGATCTCCTTCCCAAGGAAGATCCAAACCTCGAAGGTTTCGACATTGTAGGGACGAACATTCCCTGCTACCAGGTAGGCGGCGATTATTACGATTTCATCCCCATTGATGACGATAGATTGGGCGTGATCATCGCAGATGTATCGGGTAAGGGCATCAGCGCATCTCTTCTCATGGCTTCCTTGAGGGCAGCGCTCCTGGCCGAAGTACATGCTCATTACGATATTCAGGAGATGGTCGGCCGGCTGAATGATTTTGTCTATAGGAGTTCGCCCATAAGCAGCTTCATTACCTTCTTCCTCTGTGAGATCAACCGCCAGACAGGCGAGTTGAAGTATATCAATGCAGGCCACAATCCGCCTCTTGTGATAAAAAATTCAGGTGGGTTTTCCTGTTTGGAAAGCTCCGGATTCGCCCTGGGCATGTTTCCCGAAGAGAACTATGAACTTGGAAAAATCCAACTTAAAAGTGAAGATGTCGCTGTTTTGTTTACGGACGGAATACCCGAGGGGCGAAACACCAAGCAAGAGGAATATTCAGATGAGAGGCTAAAGGATCTTGCGATAGAAATGAGAAATCTTACTGCCAGTAAACTCAGCGCGAATATTTTCGAAGATGTGGAGAAATTCACCGCCGGAGCTGAACAGGCCGACGACATCACACTCGTCGTCATCAAAAGGAGCAAATAAGAATGGATCAAAGAATAGAAAAATTGGCTTCTGTTATGACCACATATTCTCTGGAGTTGAAAAAAGGAGAATGGGTTAAGATCATCGGCAATCCCGGAACCATGCCCCTTGTGAAAGCATTCTACAAAAAGGCCATCGAAGTAGGGGCCCATCCTTTTTATTTTGCTGCCGTTGACGATCTTCAAGAAATTTTTCTTAAACACGGCTCTGATGAACAGCTGCAGTACATCCCAGAGACGATCAAACTGGAAACCGAAAATCTTGATGCTGTTTTGGGGATCATGGGACAGAGCAACACAAAACATCTCACCAATGTGGATCCTTCAAGACAGGTCCTGGCACAATCGGCTCAGAAAGACATCATGAAGCGTTTTCTGGAACGTTCTGCGAAAGGCGAATTGAAATGGGTGGGCACGATGTTCCCCATGCAGTCGGCAGCACAGGATGCAGAGATGTCGCTCACCGAATATGAGGATTTTGTCTACGGTGCCGGCCATCTGGATGACGACGATCCGGTCGTTTTCTGGAAGGAATTATCCTCCAGGCAGAAAAAAATCTGCCGCTTTCTCGATACTCTCAAAGAGATCCGGATCAAAGCAAAAGATACAGATCTAGGATTAAAAATTGAGGGCCGGAGGTGGATCAACTGCGACGGCAAAAAGAACTTCCCGGATGGGGAGGTCTTCACATCTCCTCTAGAAAATTCTGTAGAGGGAAAGATTTTATTCTCATATCCGGCCTGCTATGGAGGGCGCGAGGTGGAAAACGTTCGATTGGAATTCAAAGATGGCAAAGTTATCAAGGCCGAAGCCTCGAAGAACCACTCTTTCCTGCAGGAGATGATGAACATGGACAAAGGTGCCTCTTTTGTGGGTGAGTTTGCCATAGGTACGAATGACAACATTACGAAGTTTACAAAGAACATCCTCTTTGATGAAAAGATCGGAGGAACAATCCACCTTGCCTTAGGGGCGTCCATTCCCGAAACAGGAGGAGTCAACGAATCTGCCCTCCATTGGGACATGGTCTGTGACCTGCGTGAGGGGGGCGAGTTATACGGAGATGGAAATCTGATCTATAAGAACGGGGAGTTTATAGACAGAGATGGGATTTCTTAGGTCCAGGAATTTTTAGTCAATAAAATGATACAATTCAAATATCCTGAATTTAGCGTTTAGATTCTCTCGGGAGGGAGATGTGAAAAAATCGACCATTATCCTTGCGATTGCGGTGTTGTCGGTAAATGTGTTGGTTGCATACGCGTTCCCCAATAAAGACGAGGATCGCAAAGCCGTCGAAAGAGCAGCACTAGATTATATCGAAGGTTGGTATGAAGGAAATGTAGAACGGATGGAGGAATGTCTTCATCCTGACCTGCAAAAAAGGGAAATTCGCACGCTCCCTCAGACGGGAAGGAGCCAGTTCGGCCTACATACGGCATCGACCTTGATAGAAGGAACCAGGATCGGACGAGGAAAACAAATACCGGTCGAAGAAAGGAATATTCAGATTACGGTGTTCGAAATATTCAAGAACATCGCCACTGTCAAAGCCACTTCGAAATTGAGCACCGAATACTTACACATCGTAAAATATAACAGGGAATGGAAAGTTCTCAACGTGTTATGGGAACGAAATTGATCCGGCGATTGAAAGAAAAAGCTTAATTTTCAAGATAACACTCCTGTTTATGCCAACTCACTCATGTTTGAGGCTATCCACGGGGTTGGTGCGTGCGGCTCTCAAGGTTTGCAGACTGACTGTTAGTAGAGCCACCGCCAAGCCGAGGGCGGCCGCGAGAACGAATGCCCAAATCTCGATATCGACACGGTAAGCGAACTTCTTGAGCCAATTCTGCATGGCAAAATAGGCGATGGGCCACGCAACAAGGTTGGCAGCTGCGACCCATTTCAGGAATTCCTGGTTGAGGAGCGTCACAATACCCGCTGTTGATGAACCCAGGACCTTACGAATCCCGATCTCCTTGGTTCGCTGTTCAGCAACGAAGGAAGCCAGACCGAAAAGGCCCAGACAGGCGATAAACACAGCCAGGGCTGCAAAGGACTGAAAAATCTTCTCTAACCTCGCTTCACTCTTATACAAATTATCGAAGTCCTCATCCAGAAAGCGGTACTCGAAGGGATAGCCCAGGTTCATATCGATCCAGGTCTTCTCCAGAGAAGCGAGAGTTGAGGCAACATTGTCGGAGTGGAACTTGACATACATACGCCTCAACCACGCGGGAAACATTTTGAACACCAGCGGTTCGATCTTTTGATGGAGGGGCTGGAAATGGGCATCCTTCATGACGCCGATGATCTGGCCGTCGATATCCCAGAACCCGAACTTCTTGCCCACCACAGGCTTTTCGAGCCCCATTCGTCTTACGGCTTCCTCATTGACGATGAAGGCGGTTTCGGGATCAGTGGAAAAATCACGGGCAAAGCTCCGGCCTTCGACCAGAGGGATCTCGAATGTTTCGATGTAGTCATAATCCACAAAATCGGCCTTGATCTCCATTTTGGCATCAGACGGTCTTCCTTCCCACGTCGGCGTTCCAGGGCTACCCTGGATGCTGGTGGGAAGGCTCATCGATGCCGTAACATGGAAGACATCGGGATTTTGCAGAAATCGTTCTCGGATGGTATTGTATTTTTCATGGAGCTCGCCGTGGATACTTATATGAATGATGTGCTCCCTATTAAATCCCAGGTCTATGTTCCGCATGTAGGAGAGCTGATGGGAAATGACGAGCGTTCCGATGATGAGAAAAACAGACAGTGTAAACTGGAAGACTACCAGTATTTTTCTGAAGAGCGGGTTGGCTCCTGATGTGATCACGGTGCCTTTGAGAATCCGGACAGGCTGAAATGAGGACAGGAATAAAGCCGGGTAGATGCCTGATAAAATTCCTGTCAAAAGGGCAAGCCCGATAAATCCGAGGAGGAGAGTGAGATTGTTCGTCCAGTTGGTAGCCAACTGTTTTCCCGAGAGCGAGTTGAACAGCGGCAAAAGAAATTCCAGGAGAAGAAGGGCGATCGACAAAGCGAAAAGGGCCATCAAAATAGCCTCGCCGAAAAATTGGCGGATAAGCTGCAGTCTCCC
>JASFEP010000264.1:0-6550 GCA_050124775.1 Candidatus Aminicenantota bacterium | reverse complement strand
ATCCTTTCTCTTTGACCTCTGCTGTCATTTCATCCCTCCTCTTTTCAATTTCTATCGTCGAATTTATGAAAAAATTTGAATGGTGTCAAACAGCCTTAAATTCTACCGATTCGAATCTCAATTTAGGATATATTGGTTTATTGCCGAAGTAATAACCGGATCGTAATGACCTTTTGATCCTTTTCTTTGATGACAGGATAAGGCTTAAGAATGTCGCCTTGTTCTTCTAGAGTCTGAATAAGATCGTGATAGGTGTTTGCAGGGATTTCTATGATGAGACTTTCCAAAATTTGTTTATTTTTGTTGAATTCATATTCTAAAATTTTTCCTCCCAGTTCAATAATAATGTCCTCCAGATTCCCCGCTCTGGGAGTTATTCCTGAAAAAGCGTCCTCTTCAGCCTTCCCTTTTTCTTTATCCGCGATTTCGAGGTTCGGATCTTTCTGTTCCTGAGCCTTTGCAACACGTAAGGCTTTTGACTCACTCCGGGCTATTCTGTCAATTGTCGCCTCCTTGGATACAAGGCTCTGCTCATTTTTTCCCCGAGTCATCTCTCTTTTCGAAGCGGGGGCTTCAGGCACTGCCTGACCTTCTGCACGTTTATCCTGAGGCGCTAATGCTGGCATGTCTTTCTTGCTTTGGGCGACAGTTTTCTTAGCGCCTAATCTTTTATCCCTTTTTTCCCCTTCTTCTTCGACTCTCAGTTCGGATTGCGTCTTTTTTCTCGGAATATCCGTTTTATCGATTACAGTGATTGCTTCTTCCAATACGGTGTCTGCCTCCAGTTTCTCCTCTTCAAAAGCAGCTGGAGGTTGAGATCTCTGTACGTACGCCAGCTCATAGACGTGCTCTTTTCCCCGAATTCCTACGATATAGATCACCAAAAGGGCTGCTGCTGCCAACCCCGCAAGCTCGAGCGGAACTTTGATCTTAACAGGAAAAAAGAGTCCTTTGGCGAGTCTTCGGAGTGAGGATGGTTTATCCATCCGCGCATGGACCTTTTCCAGGAAAAATTCGGGCGTCTCAAGGCGCTCCATCGTATTCATGTGTCCGACTATCTTGAGCATATCCTCATATTCTTCCCTACACTGCAGACACTTATCCAGATGCTCCTTGACAGAAGTCGCCTCTTCTTCGCTCAGCATCGCATCGATGTACTCGGACAGCTTCTCTCTCACATGTCGGTCTTTCATTTAAATCCTCCCTCTCAACATCTCTCTGAGTTCTTGCCGGGCTCTCGAGAGTTTGGACTTGACGGTTCCGAGCTTGAATCCGGTGATTTCGACGATCTCCTCATAGGATCGCCCTTCCATATCCCGAAGGACAAGTACCATTTTCTGCGCGGTCGGTAGTCTGTCAACAGCCTTCTGGATAAGCTGAGAGATCTCTTTGCGCCTGAGCTTTGATTCCGGAGAATATGTCTCATCCCCGATATCTACACTTTGACGAGCCTCATCTTTGGGTCTGTTGTTGTTTATCCTCGTCTTTTTGAATCTGAACCTGTAATCGAGAGAATTCAATTTGTTCTTGCATGTATTCACCGTTACACGGTAGAGCCAGGTCGTAAAACTGGATTCGAACCTGAATCCTTTGAGCGAGCGGTAGACCTTGAGGAACACTTCCTGGGCACAATCATCGGCGTCCTCATGATTGCCGAGGAATCTATAACACAGGTTGAACACCATTCTTTTCTGCAGGAGGATGAGTTCATCGAAGGCTTTTGTGTCGCTCTCCAAAAAGGCTTTAACAAGCTGAATACTTTCGCCTTCCCTGCTGGTGGGTGTATCGTTCGATTTCCTCATCAAAACCGGTGTGTTTTTTTCCTTTATTTTGCCTTTAAAGTACGGCAAAAAACAAGTGCTAATCCAGGTGCCGTTCATCCGCATTGCCTGCCTCTTCTGATTAGACAGTTTTCCCCAAAAAAAGTTCCAACCATTGGGGACGGGCCACAGCAACTTATATTAAATAAACAATTTAGGGCAAAAAAAGCACCATTTTTTTGCCTTAAACGGTCCATTTTTGAGGCAAAATTGGAATTCTAAGGATCTATGGAAGCTTTTATACGGCGTCTATTTTCTGCACCCGCCAGATAGAATCCACGAAATATTTTTTGGAATCATAAAGTTGTTTTTCGATGACAAACCCTGTTTCATCAGCCAGATCTGTTATATCCGATTCTAAATATTTATAGGAATATTCCGTGTGGATGGGCTCCCAGGCATCAAAAGAGAAAGTTTGACTGAGCTCTTTGATGAACACTGTTTGTTTTTCCTTGCTCACGAGGTAGCTCTCCATAGCTCCGGTGAACACATCATAGCTCGAATGAAATTGGAACTTGGTGAGGTCGAAATCCCCACCCAACTCCCGATTTATCCTTCGTAACAGGTTCAAATTAAATTCTGCGGTGATGCCTTCTACATCGCTATACGCCTTCAACATTAGATCGATATCTTTTTTAAGATCGAAGCCGATCACTGCAAAGTCTCCGTCATTGAGGGCATTCCAGAGATTGTGTAAAAATGCACGGGCGTGGGCTTTATCGAAATTGCCAAGATTCGATCCCAGAAAAAGAACCATATTTCTCCGCGAATTCATGTAGTTGAGCCACTTGAGGCCATCGAAATACTCCGCGACTATTCCATTCGCTGACAGTTCAGGGAACTTCGCATTCAATAGCCTAGCGAGAGCCTGCATGGACGCTTCCGAGATATCGATGGGAATGTACTGAAAATTGAATTTTTTTTTCAAAAAATGCTCGAGCAGTATACTCGTTTTCCTCCCGTCACCCGCGCCGAGCTCCACCAAGTTGAATGATTCCCCTTCCATAAGAGACGAGAATTCATCTGTATGTGAATTGAGAATATCCAACTCGCAGGCCGTGAGATAGTATTCGGGGAGGTCCATGATTTTCTGAAACAGCCGGCTTCCCTTTTCGTCATAAAAATAGCGGGAAGCCAGCTTTTTAGGCGTCTGGGAAAGTCCCACTAAAACGTCTGAGGCAAAAGCCTGATCTAAGCTCTCCATCTCATCCAGGTCTTTATGCGACAGAATTTGGTATGTGGCACTCATTTTAAAGTTCTCGGAAAGCTTAAATATTCATTATATAGAACGCATCAGAGTCCGTCAGTATTTTTATTTGCACGGGAGAAACCGGATGGTCGTTTCCATTTCCTCGAGAACTTGGGATAGAGCAAACAAAGACTCGCGGATTTCATTTTCTGTCGTGGAATGGGACAAAGACAAACGTATGGAACAGTGCGCCTCTTCTTCGCTCTGTCCCATTGCGATGAGCACATGGGTGGGCTCTGGAGATCCAGATTTACAAGCTGATCCCGAAGAGAGGGCAATTCCGTGCTGGTCCATAGCGATGACCAAAGACTCTCCTCTGAAACCCGGAAGTGTCATATTGAGCGTGTTGGGCAAACGCTTTTCTGGATGGCCGTTGAGTTTGGCATCGGGGATGAGTCTTCGGATACCCATATCCAGTTTATCTCGAAGTTCTTTCATGCCTTCAGATTTCAGCAACTCCTGTTGCGCCAACTCGGCCGCTTTTCCTAACCCGACGATGGCCGGGACATTGTGTGTTCCTGCACGCAAACCCGATTCTTGACCGCCCCCGTGAACTACAGGTTCAAGTACGACACCCTTCCTTACGTAAAGGGCACCGACCCCCTTGGGACCGTAAAATTTATGTGCAGACAGGCTCAGAAGGTCAATGCCTAAATCTTCGACATCCACCGGGATCTTTGCTATAGCCTGAACGGCATCTGTATGGAATAGAATGTCCTTTTCGTGAGCGATAGAAGCCAACTCCTTTATGGGCATAATAGTTCCCACCTCGTTGTTTGCCATCATGATGGTAATGAGGATAGTCTCCTTTGCGATCGCTAATCTGAGATCTTGAGGATGAACGAGCCCATATTCATCGACATCGAGATAGGTTACTCTGTATCCTATGCTCTCTAAGAAGGCACACGTCTTGAGGACTGCAGGATGTTCAATGGTCGTCGTGATGATGTGATTGCCTCTTTCACGATAGGCAAAGGCCACTCCTTTTATTGCCAGATTATCGGACTCGGACCCGCACCCCGTAAAGATGATGCGCCGCGAACGGGTGTTGAGGAGTTGGGCGACTTTGCGCCGTGCGCCCTCTACAGCCTCATGGGCATCGTAACCTGCACGATGGATACTGGAAGGATTTCCGTGCTGCGCTCCCAGAAAAGGAAGCATGGCCTCGCGGACAGCGTCTGCTACGCGCGTGGTGGCATTGTTATCCAAATAAATTGAGGAGATACTTTTCTCGGGCGATACAGACTGCTCCTCCTCGTGCATCTCTCCACTCATTCTCGCCACTACACCCGCAGTGCGTTTTGTCTCTTCCGTGCCCTCTTCGATCTTCTTTACCTCACAGAGAAGGGCCTTATATACAGGAAAACCCGAGATCTCATCATAATTTTCAAGGTCCGTCAATTCATTGACATTCCATTCCTGCCATGCTTTCGGTCCTACCGGTGTGCCACCCCCCATGTTGCACTCCACTGCTCCGCTTATGATATCTTCCGTCACACGGGCACGGAAAGGGATCGCTCCCCTAGGGGTCCGCACCTCGACAAGATCCCCTGTTTCAATATCTCTCAACCGGGCATCTTCAATATTCATTTCGACAGTAGGTTCGGGATTGTCCTTAAGCAATCCTTCTATCCCATGATGCTGGGAGCGGAAGTCTGTTTGGGGACGAGCCCCAGAATTAAAGACCAAGGGAAACTGTTTTGCCAGTATTGGGTCTGCAATCGGGCCTTCTGTAACTTCCGTATACTTCGGTAAGGGCTCATACCCGTACTCATCGAGAGTGCTGGACCATATCTCGAATTTCCCCGTGGGCGTTTCAAAACCCGCTTCGCCATCCATGCGCAGCTTCCCCTTTTCCCACTTTTTATATTCCATTATGGGCGCTGGCATTTTGACCCAGCCTCCTGCACTGCGTATATTTTCCAGAGTATAACCGGAGCCTTCAAGGACAAAACGAAGCAGACTCTCTTCGGATTGAGGAAAGAGACCTCCATAGCCGAGACGATCCGCCAGCTCTGCCATTATTAAATAATCGTTGCGTGCCTCTCCCACCGGATCGATCAAGCGCTCTCTGAGGCGGAAAATAGGCCCGTACACCATGTAAGATTCGATCTCGAACATTGTGGTCGCCGGAAGGATGATATCCGCATATGCCGCATCTGCCGTCATCTGCCGGTCTATGCAGACTAAAAAATCCAGCCCGGAAAGCGTTTTCCTCCAAATGGAAGTCTGGGGCCATGATGTCAGTAGCGACCCCCCGTGGATGATGAATCCGCGTATGGCGTAAGGATCTCCCTTAAGCACAGAATAGACCAAACCGGATGCATGAGATTCACCGCGATAATCGCTATAGACAGGGAACTTATCTCGGGCGACGGCCAAATCCAGGTCAGGATTCGGTTGGTTGCATGAACGGTTGATCGGAAAGTGAGAATCCGGCATGGCCAGTCCGATGCCGCCAGGGACATCCAGCTGCCCCGCCAGAGCGAACAGAGTGAACACAGCCCGGATGGCCTGGATCCCGCTGTTCGAATATTCGAGGCCCGTGTACATGACAGGACAAGCTCCATTCGCATCGCAGATGCGATGGCTCAAACCTCTTATGGTTTCGGCGGGAACGCCCGTGATCGACTCGACCACCTTGGGGCGGAAATGCTGCACGTAATTTTTGAGTTCTTCAAAGCCTTGACACCAGTTCTCTGCAAAACCCTCGTCATAGAGCTCCTCTTCGATCATCACTTCGATCATGCCGAGAGCCAACGCTCCATCCGTTCCGGGCCTTATGGGTATCCATTGCGCATTCGTACGCTTTGCCGTTTCCGTTCGGCGGGGGTCGATGGTGACAATATCTGCCCCCCTCTTTGCAGCCGCCTCTAATCGGTACATATCCAGAGGAGGTGAATCTGTGGCTGGGTTCGATCCCCAAACAACAAGCAATTCCGAGTTCTCCATGTCCGTGAACATGTTGATGAGCATACGCCCCATCGTCACGTGCGGAGCAATCATGGCAAAGGAGACGTAGCAGAGAGCTCCGACACCCATGGTGTTCGGAGAGCCAAAGGGAAAAAGGATGTTTGAGGCTGAGGATACGGCCACTCCTTTCGGCTGAAAGATATCGCAGAGAGATAACTCAAACGCCCCGCGTCCGGTGTATATGGCCACTGCCTCGGGCCCAGATTCCTCCCTTATTTTTGTTAGACTATCTACGATGGATGTGAATGCCTCATCCCAGCTGATAGGCTCGAATTCATAATTCCCTTTGGGCCCGATTCGTCTCATGGGGTATTTAAGACGATGTTCAGAATAGACGATCTCCGGCGAGTGTTCTCCCCTGCGGCAGATCATACCCAAGGGATGGGTATCATCCGCTTCGATATCGACCAGGCGGCCGTTGCGAAGTCCCACCTCTACCCAGCAGCCAGCCGGACATATACCGCAAATCCCTTTTTTCCAGGTCAGGTCCGGCATCACTTCCTCAACT
>JASFEP010000263.1:0-6571 GCA_050124775.1 Candidatus Aminicenantota bacterium | reverse complement strand
TGATCTGAAGCCACAGACTCGCCCAACCCCCCGAAGATTGACCGGTCAGGAAACGGGCCGAAGCGGCCGGGATCACACGAAAGGCTCTCTCGAAAGACGGAATAAAATCCTCGATGAGAGCCGTTGCCCACGGACCGTTGTTCTCCGAATCCGCAAACACATGATATCCAAGGGGACATTCCTGGTTGAAGACAATGAAAACCTTTTCGAGCCCGTAGCCACTCATCCCATAGCGCCTCTGTTGATAATCCCCTCCCTGAACGCTCAAATGCGTGGCCCCCCATCCTGGGAAAACATAGACGGTGGGATATTGGATGTTTGAATCCTTCGTTTTCGGATACGATTCGGGAAGGATGACGGCTGCTTCGATCGACACGTCCCAACCATAAAATTCGCTGAGTTTTGGGCTGGGAACGGCCAAGTATTTGATAAATTCGCCCTCCTTGAATTTCTGTTCTTCCACGACCTGGTCGATGGTCAGTTCGATGATATGTGTCTCTCCTTCTTTTATTTCGTGGATCGATTTTTGGCTGTATCCGTTTCCAGGGGCGATGGAGAAGCTGCGGTGGGTGGTGTTTATATCCATGACCGCTTGAATGGCGTAGAGTTCGGGTGGGATGCGATCGACCTCCACGGGGTATCCGAGAGACTTGTTGTCGAGAATTATCGTTTCTTCCGGTTTCCAATCCTCGACATCGATGGCGTAGAAGGGTTCGGGGCTGAATATGCTGGGACCGAAACGTGGTGTCCGATGGATCGCTTTATCGAGGATTACATAAACACGGCAGCTCACAGGACCTTCGGTCACGCTATCTGTGTACTGGATATGGAATTCCCTGTGTGTCGGTACTGGTTGTGTTCGAGATTTACAAGCATTTGAGGGGAAAAAAAGGTGTGCTAAAATTAAATATGAAAGGAGCGTTTTCAGGTTATTCTGCATCACATCTCCGAATGAATATTCATCCGGTCATATATTAAGACGCTGATCGAGGTTAAAAAGTTGACACCCGAAGGACTATCACTTGAAAGCGCATTTTTTTACATTTTGCATTTATTCTTTTGGGCATATTCAGTATACTAACGAAGGAAGCGTAAATCTCGCTTAGAGAGAATGGGCCGACAATGAGGAGGAAGATAAACCCTGCCAGAAAAACCCTTTCTATTTTGATTTTGGTTTTATCTGTTTCGGGATCGTTATTCGGGAACATTCCAGCGTCGGAACGGAGTGCTCTCATTGCGCTTTACAACAATACGGGGGGGAATTCTTGGTACTCGAAAGGCGGTTGGAAGACGCCCCCTCTGGCTCCTGATGGATTTGCCATGCCTGGAACCGAGAATACCTGGTATGGGGTGGTGTGCAATCCTGCGAACACTCATGTTATAAAGATCGACCTGGGCGGCAACAACCTTACAGGAACGATTCCTTCCGAGCTCGGGAATATCACTTATCTCGATGAACTGAAGCTCTATTGGAACGACCTGTCAGGAAATATCCCCGCTCAGCTCGGATCGCTGGTCCATTTGACTTACCTCGATCTGGGACAGAATAACCTCGCGGGAAATATCCCCTCTGCATTGGGTAATCTCTCCAGTATCGAGAAGCTGCATCTCGATTCGAACCAACTCGATGGAACGATCCCTACTTCAATGGGTAGTTTATCCCAACTGAAAGGATTATCCCTTGCCTATAACCAACTCGCGGGCAATATCCCGACCGAATTGGGAAGCCTTCTCGATCTGGAATACATGGATCTCAGCTACAACCAGCTTATAGGTGCCATCCCATCGACTTTTGGAAATCTGTCCCAGCTCTGGGGCCTCTATATCTATTCGAACCAACTATCCGGGAGCATCCCTTCTTCATTGGGAAGCTTGACGAATTTAGAAGAGTTGGCTCTTGCAAACAATGGTCTAACGAATAGCATCCCCACGGAGTTAGGAAGCCTTGGATCTCTGTGGTTCCTAGACCTCAGCCAGAATCAGCTGACCGGTTCTATTCCCGGCACTTTGGGCGACTTGAGTATCCTCTGGGGTTTGTATCTTTATGACAATCAGCTTTCCGGGAGCCTTCCTTCCCAGTTGGGTAACTGTACAAATTTGCGGGAACTTTACCTTGGGAATAACTCCATTTCCGGAACGATGCCCTCGAATTTGTCCAATCTAAAATCTTTGTGGTTACTCGACCTCAATCACAACGAGATCGAGGGGAATATCCCAAGATGGGTGGTCCAGCTGACTGCACTCGCTTACCTGGACCTCAGTCATAATCAATTATCCGGGAATATCATCAGTGGGAGTAGCCAAAATAGTACGGCTGCCTTCGATCTGGGAGTTCTGTCCCAGCTTTGGTACCTCGACATCAGTCACAACGAACTTACAGGGACTATTCCGGCCGCATTGGGTCTGCTCGTCTCCCTTCAAAGGCTTTTCATCAACTCCAACAAGCTCAGCGGAGCGATCCCCACATCTTTGATGAATTTGGTGAATTTGACCTTGGCAGACCTCAGTTATAACGCCCTCTACACAGGGAATGCTGGCTTGAAGACATTCCTCAATGGCGTGAATCCTGGATGGGATAATACCCAGACCGTTGCTCCCGAGGATGTTTCTTATATTTATGGATCTGCGAGCTCCGTTCGTGTGAGATGGACGCCGATCATATATACTTGGGATAATGGGGGGTACAGGCTGTTCTATTCCACGACATCGGGGGGCCCATACAGCTACTACGGTGCGACCCTGGATAAATCATCCACGTATATTGATTTCATTCTGCCCGATCCCGAAGAAACATATTACGTCGTGATTAGAACGCGAACAGAACCGCATGGCCTAAACCATAACACAGTCGACAGCAATCTCAGCGCAGAAATATCGACGGAAGATCGCCCGGACATCCAAGTCAGGTTCGGAAGCAGGACCTTTGCGGATGGAGGAACATACAATCTCGGTACGAGGCCTGCGGGACTAGTTAAGAATCCTTCCTTCAACTTTCTGATCGAGAATGTTGGGGCGAGTCTGTTGCTATTGACAGGAACACCAAAAGTCATCCTGTCAGGTCCAGATGCCGATAAGTTCGATCTGACGCAGCCCACGACGCAAATGGTCGGAGTAGGGGCGAGTACGACATTTATCCTTAGCGCAAGCGATAGCTGGGCTGACCTGCCCTCGGGATCGACAGAAACGGTGAGTTTGAACATATCTATAGAGAATAATGACACCGATGAAAACCCCTACAATTTCACACTCATCGTCACACTTCAATACTGAAAAATTTCTGAAATTTCTGCTTAGACTGATCTAACTTATAGAAAATAATGAAAATAAATAAAATTTATGTATTTGTTTTTATCTTAAATGGCATTTTTTGGCTAGGAAAACATTATTTTAAGTTATTTGCTTCTGCATAACCTTTGGTTTTACTTGTCTTTTCTCTCCAATAATTGCTGAATATTATCTGATATAATACTTCAACAAATAAGGATATGCATCTCGATCAGGATGACGAGGAGGAACCTGTGAAGAAATCATTGTCTCTATTAGCTTTTTTTGTTTTTGCTGCTGTTTGTGTTTTTAGCTTTATTTCGTCGTGTACAGGACAATCACCTCCATCTCCTTCGCAAAGTTCACAGGAGGCCAAAATCGAGGAAGCGATGGACAAATGGCAAGTGCCAGGGCTTGCGGTTGTCGTTGTCAAGGATGGTGAGACGGTGCTGTTAAAGGGCTTCGGGACACGTAAAGCAGGGACCGATCTCCCTATCACTGAAAAAACATATCTGCAAATTGCATCCAATTCAAAAACATTTTGTGCTTACCTATTCGGGATGTTAGTGGATGATGGGAAGCTGAAATGGGACGATCCCATAAAAAAACATATTCCTGAGTTTGAATTATCTGATCCGTACGTAACAGAAAATATCGGTGTTGACGACCTGTTATGCCATCGGTCGGGATTGGGCGGCAGCCCAGGAGGATTTAGAGATCCTAATTATACGTTTGAATCGCTTCTTGAAGATTTGAAAGCAAAAAAATTATCGATCAGGTTTAGATCCGCAAATCACTATACGAATGCAGGGATGGCCATTCTCGGTGAAGTTGTCAATCGTGTAACACGGGAGAGCTGGGGAGAGAATATTCGGAAAAGAATTTTCGAGCCGCTGGGAATGGGGAATAGCTATACAAGTAATGTAGATTTCGAAAACAGGATTGGAGCACTGGGCGAGGTGGAAAACATCATGCATCCCGCGATCAAAAAAGATGGGGTTGTCTCTGTCGGATCATGGGAGGACGTTGGGACGGCTGATCTCTATGCTCCTGCGGGCGGTGTCATCTCTACAATGGACGACATGGCCAAGTGGATTACATTCAGGCTCAATAATGGCGCTCATGAGAACATTCCATTGATCTCTCGCGATTCCATCGAAGAGATCCGACAGATCCGGATCCCCACGAGTTTTGCAAATATGGGGCTTAGTAACGCAATTATATACCCCCGGGAAGCTCTTATGGGAACAGGTTACGGTCATTACACTTTTGAGCACCATGGAAATAAGGTCATGGTTCACAACGGGGGTTGGATGAATTCTGTCATCCAGATCGTGCCTCAACAAAATCTGGGAGTTGGTATTTTCTCGAATGCAGCTTTTTCCGATTTACACCCCTTCGAGGCAATGGCTTTTGTAAATTCAACGGCACTTATGGTGATCGATCATTTTCTTGGCTTTGACGATGTCGACTGGTTCAGCGAGATGATGGAGGTTGTCAGATAAGATCGCACTCTGTCCTTTACCCCCTCTTCAAAAGTAAGAATTTTCTTAGAGAGGCCATTTTGGCCCAAAAATGGCGATTCTAAGAGCTCTATGGAATGGATTTTTGGGGCTAATATATTTATTATCAATAAATTGCTATGGCCCGTCCCCATAATTTCATTGACTTTGTATGTGTGGCTGTGATAATAATTCTGATAAGCAGACCAGGGATGAGGAAACCTTCAAGCGCTTTTTTTTCGTTTCCCCATAAAAGGGATAAACGATTCTGTCGCCCAGAGTTTTAGAGTATAAAGAGACTTTTCGAAGATTTTTTTATTTGTATAGATCTAAGCCACAAAAAGGAGGGACTGAATTGAGGAAAAAGATTTTTTTGATCCTATTTGCTTCCATTTTTGTTTTTTTGTTAGTTAAACCCGGTATCGGGCAATGGGAGAGAGTGTATTATTTTAAAGATGTGAACGTTCCGTTCAAATTGGTCACCGATGATGAGGTTCTGAAAGCAGGCAAGTATGATTTCGAGATCTTGAAGGATTTCCGTCAAGCCCTGTATTATCTAAGGATTAAAAAAAGGAATAAACGGATCTGCAACATTCTCGGAGAATATTTGCTCTACAAGCAGCGTGGCGCAATTAACGATCCGGAAGTCCCGGATAAGCCCAAATTGGGGATGAGAAGAAATCCCGTGACGAAAGATGTCTACATCCTTTTCGAATCGGGCCGGAAATACACCAAATATCCCTTTGTAAAAATACGGTTTATGATGAAGTATGAAGATTGATTTTCGCGGGGCTTATCTGACTATACCTATTTGTAGGATTTTAAAAATTCGAGTGTTTGGTAGCGATTTTGTTTTGTAGGAGGTGATTCATGTTGTGTACGAAGATGCTTGTTCGCTTTGCTGGAGTTCTTTTCCTGTTGATTTTCGCATGTTCGGCAATGGCACAGATGAACACAATTTGTGAGTTCGAAGAAATTAAAGTCCCGTTTACCCTGAAGGATGAAGAAGCTACTTTTGATAAGGGGAAATACGATTTTGAGCTTTTAAAGATGACGAATGTCTTTTATCTCAGGATCAAAAAGGATGGACATCCGGTTTGCCTCAAACCCCATGGAGAGAAGGTGAAGTATGATGATCTTGCCGATCCAGAAATTCCTCAGCGTTCGAAACTCCAGATCAAAAGAAATCCGGCACTCAAAATAGCCTACATCATATTCGAGACTGGAAGCCATCATCCGGAATATCCCTTTGTAAAAGTAAGATTCAGGATGAGTTATGAAGAGTGATTCATGTGGCGTAATGGATAGAGCGTTTGACTCCGGCTTCGTTTTCGTTGTTTTTCTTGAACTTTGCGATGGCTGTTAGTTCTTCAGTGTAATAAGCTCATTCATGCATATCAATGAGCAAACGCGATAAAATCAATAAAAGAATGACCTTGCTTTTGATAATATTCCTGTCCCTAACTCCGTCAGTTCACATCTCCGGTTATGAAACCCCCGAGACCGATCGTATCAAGACGATCAGAAGCATTAAAAAGCTGGATGATTTTCCCTTGTATACGATGCTCTTTTACGGTGATTACGACCTACCCGATTATCGGCCCGAAAGATCGTCTTCCCTGGATATTGAGATGGGGCATTTGCCGGGGCGTTCATCTTTATGGGCCTGCACCTGTTTGTCTGTAAAAACCGAGAAGGGAAGCCAGCTTCTGGGAAGAAACTTCGACTGGGGCACCCATCCGGCTCTTCTCCTTTTTACAGATCCCCCAGATAGGTATGCATCCGTATCTATGGTGGATATCTCC
>JASFEP010000262.1:0-6571 GCA_050124775.1 Candidatus Aminicenantota bacterium | reverse complement strand
CATCCCTCGCCCGAAAAGTGATCTGTATGTACATCCGGTACGACACCTTTCGGATCATATTTGCCGATCGCTTTTTGCATGAACATGGTTTGTGTTTTCGTCCTTTAAATAGCCTCCTGCACGATCTCTGCGATGTCCTTGACCTCTATAACTTCGCTATCTTCCATGTTCAATCGACTATCCTCAAAATTTGTGATGCAGTAGGGACAGGATGTCACCAGCACCTCGGCACCAGCTGCGATGGCCTGTTTGACTCTGAGGTCGGCAAATCGTTCACCCTTTGGAGTTTCCATCCATATCCGGCCTCCTCCCCCTCCGCAGCAGAGGCTGTCTTCCAGCGAATCAGCCATCTCCACCAGCTCTATCCCCGGTACCTTTTTCAGGGCCTCCCGGGGTTCCTCATAGATGCCATTGTGCCGGCCTAAATAACAGGGATCATGATAGGTCACTTTTTTTCTGTACTCTTTGGTGAGGGGGAGCTTTCCCCCGTGAATAAGCTCGAGTATATATTGAGAGATATGGACCACCTCGAAGTGCACCATAAATTCGGGATACTCGTTTTTGAAAGTGTGGTAGCAATGCGGGGAGGAAACAAGGATCGTCCTAACTCCGTTCTCGATAAACGTTTTGATATTTTCCTTGGCAAGGCGCCTGAATAATTCCTCATCACCGGTTTTACGGATACTTTCTCCACAGCAGCTCTCTTTGGCACCCAGTATCCCGAAATCTGTCTTTGCCGAATGGAGAATATCGGCGGTGGCTCTGGCCACCTTCATTAACCTCGGATCGTAGCAGAGATAACAACCAGGAAAATATAAAAATTCTGTTCCTTCGGAGAAGGCTCTGACCGATCGGCCTTCGGCCCATTCAGCCCTGTTTTTCCGCTCTTCATTCAAGGGATTGCCTTCGCCGGCCAGGCTCGCTCTTATGCCGGAAACCGGTTTGACGGAAGCGGGATAGACCCCGTATTCCGTAGCTATCCTGCGCAGGGATACGCCGAACTCTATCTGTTTCACGTCCCTCGGGCACTGCTGTGGGCATATTCCGCAGGTCGTACAGAGCCACATATCTTCGACTTCTATCTCGGTCAAACCGAAGGCAGCCTGTCGGATTAACTTGCGCATGCTAAATGGTCTTACCCTGTTCCAGGGACAAACAGAGTCACACAAACCGCATTGGTAGCATAAACTGAAAGCGTCTCCGCCGCTCTCTTTGATGACATCGACGATCTCTCTACAAGGTGCGACTGTCTCCATGTTTTTTATCCGCTACTTTCTATCCTCTTTGTTCGCAAAGGGCTAGAGGCCTTTTTTTGACATGGACATTCGGGCTACGGTGTCCATTATCTTCTGTAATCCATATTTTTTTGCCAGTGATTCCAATCCGATATCCAGTTCCTCCCGCTTGTCTTCCTCTTCCTCGATATCCTCTTCCCTTTCCTCGTAGGTCAGTGCATCGGCTAAGCACCACTGAACACACATGGGTTCTGCCAAAGGCGGGTCGCTCTCGCACATATCGCATTTCAGCGGGAGGCCGGAATCAGGTTCCTTGAAAATGTCTCTGGACGGGCAGGACACACCGCAAAAGCTGCACTCGTCATATTCCTTCCCATTTATTGCGTAAGTATGCCTGCCGATGCACTCAGCAGGAGTGTAATCACCGGCGCGTATGGGGACATACACATCTCTGATCGGATCATGGATCACCCGAATACGGGACCTCGCAGGGTTGTTGCTGCTGTATTTCGGAGTAGAGTGAAAGACGGAGCAGGCGACCTCGCAGGCGCGGCAACCGTTACATTTGTCGAGATCGACTTTTATGACTTTAACGATTTTCTTGTGTTCGTCGCTCACTGGGGTTTCCCCTTTCCGTTGTCTTTCTTTTGGGTTTTTTTCTGTCTTTTCTTCGTTTTCGACGAAGCCTTTTTAGGAGGACTTTTTTCACTATCCGTCAAGATCCCCCTCTGCAAGAAATCTTCGTACACGTAATCCAAACCCAATTCGTACAGAGATTTTTTGGTAGGAATACCCTCTTCGTTCCACCCCTTGAGCTTGTAATATGCATCCAGGAGCTCCTTTTCAAGTTCGGGGAATCTTTTTTTCCAATGATTCTCCGGAGGTTTCTCGTCTTTTCGTCTCATGCCTTTTCTTATATTGACGGCCCTCACCAAAGTCCGGTATCGTTTGACAGCTTGAGTGAGCTTCGCTTCATCCATATCGATCCCGGCCCCTGTGGAAATAAACTCGGGGTAATTGTGGATGTGATAGGGAGGTTTGAGAGGGAACGAGGATAATCCCGCACACATCCCGAGGGCGTCATCGATGTAATGCATCCTCTCCTGCCAATCGACGATGTCACAACACATTTCGACAGTGGGATAATAGGGAAATGATTTTTCTCCCCTGAGTTCCCAGTCCAGAAAATATTGTTTGAACTTTTCGTCCGGGACCTGGAACCAATCTTTGACAAACTCTTCTCTTTCCTCTCTAGTGGGAAAAGGCATCTGGGGGAACTGTCCTTCGATCTGGGTGATGTTGATCTTTTCGCCGGTGGAATACATAAGGAAATAGATGGGATTCAGCATCGACAATTTAAGGGGCATTTGTTCATGTTTCTTGATATTGTTGTGGGCATATTCCTCCGCTCCCTTACCGATCTCTTTGGCCGCCCAATACGTTCCGTTGGCCAGAACGTCTCCTATTCCTTCCCGCCGGGCGATCCTGTCGAGTAGGTAGAAAAATCTCTCCTCATTATCGGGAGGTAACCCCGGCATGTCTTTATCAGTCAATATTCCGTTTTCATAGAGTTCGAGGGCGAAAGCCATAACTTGGGGAGTCGAGAAGGCGTCCACTCCATAATCCGTTGCCTGTTGGGCGATCCTCAATCCGAAATCCAGGTCAGACATGGCCGCCATCGTATACGTCAGTTTCGAGAAGCATTTCATCATGTATGTTTTGACCCCCGGAATGGAGATCGTTGCCGCGCATTTCAACGGACAGTTGTAGCAGCTGATGAGCCTCAGGCGCGCCTTTTCCATGGTCTCGGTCCACTCTCTTTCGACCTCCTCGGTCCAGAAGTCTCTTCTGCGCACTCGGGAATTCCCCCACATGAAACTCTCGGTGTGCCACTTTTCATCGTGGATCTTCATCTCTTGTGGTGACCCGAGCCCTGCCAAAATGGGCATGACTCCCGGAATAGGCTTTTCTTCCCGGGCTTTTATGTATTCCAGAACTTCGTTGCAAAGCTCCAGAAATTTCTCCGGCTGGGCAACATTGATGTCCTTTGTTCCCCGAACAGCTATCGCCTTCAATCCTTTACTTCCCATGACGGCCCCTATTCCGCCCCGGCTGGCGCTCGAATGCCCCTGTTCGATAGAGGCAAAATAAACCCTGTTTTCACCGGCCAGGCCGATGGACGCCACCTGGGCTTTCGGCTCGTTCAATTCCTCCCTTATGATTTCTTCAGTTTCGATAGCGCCTTTCCCATGCAAATGAGAGGCGTCACGGATTTCGACTGTGTCGTTGTTGATCCATAAATACACCAATTTGGGAGATTTGCCGCGTAAGATCACTTTGTCATATCCGGCATATTTTAGTTCCGGTGCCCAAAATCCCCCCATCATCGAGAATGCCATGAGCTTGGTCTGGGGGGAGATGGTGGAAACGATAGTGCGATTGCATCCAGTAGCAGGTGTGCCGCACAAAAGGCCCGCGGCAAATATGAGCAGGTTATCGGGAGAAAAAGCATCCACTTCTGGAGGAACCCTGTCCCATAAGATCTTGGCGTTCGTACCGAGCCCTCCGAGATAAAGCTCGGTCTCCCCAGGGTCTGTTGACACCCGCTCGATACTCCCTCGAGTAAGATCGACTTCCAGATTAAATCCCGTCTCTGCGTATCTCATTTTTTTTCCTTATGGTTTCAATTCCTTCTCAAGAGGAATCATGTTGAGCATGTTGAAATCCAGTGATTTAAAGAATGAGATCAAATCTCCCGTATACCATTCCGCCATGGTCCTGACTCTTCTAATGCCTCTCCGTCCGAAATGTTCGAGGAGGGCTTCTCCCAATTTTCGGCCTATTCCGCGTCTTCGAAAATCGGGATCTACTCCCAAAATCCGGATCCATCCGGTTTTTTCTGCGATACCGAATTCCCAGATCCTAATTTCGCCGATGATGAATCCGACGATATTTCCATCGAGCTCCGCTCCGAGGCTCATCATAGGATCGCTGCGTTCGATATTGTAACGTGTGGCCTCTTTTAAGTACTCCATCCTCTCCTCATTGATAATTCCCAAATTCTCTTCGATCCGCTTTTCGATCCTCACGATATCTTTGATATTGTCCAGGCTGAGCGGTCGGATCTTTACGCCAGAGCTGGCCTCTTTCCATATTTTTGTCCTTCCAGCGGTCCTGTACATCACAAGATTTTTCGCCAACAAGATCTGAAGATATTTGCTGACCGTGTGCCTCACGAGATCCAATTTTTTCGCGATTTCATCCACCTGCATCCCATCCGGCGAATCTTTGAGAAGGGACAGGATCTCTTTTTCAACTTCAACTTTACTCATTTTCTTCCATCATGGTAACCATTAGATCTTGATGAGATGGTGAGAAATTTAAGCGAAGTCTCATATTTCCCCTGATTTTTCCATTATTATTGGATATTCTTATTAGACGAGCTAAAAATATTGTTTTTCATGGTAACCAATAATTGTTACTAATATAGGAATAAACGGGAATATTGTCAAGAGAAAAATCCAAGCGTATAATCTGGATTGCTGCACAAATGCAGACACGAGAAACGGGGGTATAGTGTATTTGTGTTAAAGCACGATGGCATGAGATAATTTGTTCAGAAAATGGAGAATTAGCATGGATGGAAAAGTCTACAAAGCTGGTTTTTGGTTTGGAATTTTCGCCTTTGGTTCAAATGCGGCATTCGTAGTGGCTCAAACGCTTCAGCTTTTGAGAATCCTCCGTTATCCATATGATGAAATCTTCATCTATGGATTTTCTCTTTGTATTGTCGTCCCTTTTTTACTTGAAATGCTTGCACTTCACTATGTCACACCCGAAGAAAAAAAGTTTTGGAGTCATGCTGCGCTTGTCTTTACGATAATCTATTCAGTATTTGTAACCGCTAATTATGTCGTTCAATTAGCCACGGTTATTCCTATGACACTTAAGGGCGCTTCCGACCAGATTCGTCTTCTCATCCAAACGCCACATTCTTTATTTTGGGACTTCGATGCTATAGGATACATAAGCATGGGCTTGGCAACATTATTTGCTGTCCCGGTTTTTGAAAAAAAGGGATTTCAAAGATGGATTAGAATTTCTTTTCTAGCCAATGCATTTGTTACGCCGTTGATCGCATTTGTTTATTTTTATCCCGAGTTTTCAGAAAAATTGCTTCTTTTAGGGATACCCTGGACAATAACAGCTCCAATGGCAATGCTATTACTCGCAATCTTTTTCAAAAAGAAAATGGGAATTGACAATCATATTAAGGATTAAAATCTGTTATTTTCAAGCCAAAGAAAGGAAAAAATGGTATCTATGAGGAGGAGGGATATGAACTTTTTGAAAAAAACAGTTATACCGATTCTGCTGGCGACGATTTGGATAAGCATATCCGAATTTATCCGAAATGAAATCTTATTCAAATCCTATTGGATAGACCATTACGAAAAACTTGGAATTGTCTTTCCTTCAGAGCCCATTAATGGTGCTGTATGGGGAGCATGGTCGCTCTTATTTGCCGTCGCGATCTTTATCATCTCCAAAAAATTCAATTTGGTTCAAACGACTCTTTTTGCGTGGTTCGTCGGTTTCGTTTTGATGTGGATCGCTATCGGAAATTTGGGCGTATTACCCTATGGACTTTTGTACGTCGCTGTCCCGTTGAGTCTTCTGGAAGCATTTTTTTCTGCTTTTCTTATAAAAAAATTATCAGCAAAAAATGGATCACTTTAAGCTAAGCAGCGATTGTCTTAAAAATTCAAACTTTCTGTGTGAAAATAATCCACTTCGATGTCAAACCCAACTGAAAAGGAAAGTGGCTATTCGAGAAGGACGTTTTGGCATGTTCTGCGTATGCTTAATAAATGGGAAGCTTTATCCCATCTGCCACACTGGAATGACAAATAGCAGAGCGGTAATTATTAGGAGTCATAGATAAAGCCCGACTCCGACGCCAAAAACCCAGTAATTGCCTCCAAAAGTCAATGGATATCCGGGATACGATGAAGTCCTCTCTTCGAGCAACACATACTGAATAAATGCATCAAAAGTGAGATTGCCGATTAGACTTTGGTCTGTGATCGATCGGGCTGGCCCGTCGTACCCCAATCCTAAGGAAAAGACATTTCGTGGCAAAATTGGAAGAACCGGAGTGAGGTTTTTGTCATCGATGGGGCTTAGATGTCTTGCATAGCCGAAGCGCAATGATAACTCTTCTTTGAGGAAGTACTCGCCACCCACTTTGAAACTCCAGGTATCTTTCATATTGAGTTCGATTCCCTCCCTGGCTCCGTCAGTGTGTTCACCATCCGTCTCTTCGGTGTTTAAAT
>JASFEP010000261.1:0-6578 GCA_050124775.1 Candidatus Aminicenantota bacterium | reverse complement strand
GTTGATGATGCTGCCCGTCCCACTCTTTTCCATAAGAGGTATTACATAGCGCGAAAACAAAAATATCGCTTTCAAGTTCACATCCAGCACAGCGTCCCATTCGTCTTCGGTCAACTCTGTGACACTCTTGCGCCATATGATTCCGGCGTTGTTGAAAAGGATGTCGATGCGGCCGAAATCTTCGAATATCTGATCGACCGTGGAGCGGCAATCCGCGTCAGATGTCACATCGCACGCATAAAACCTGGCTTCGGGCCCTAATGCCTCGATCTCTGACAGCGCCGCTTTTCCTTTTGACTCATTGATATCACAGATTGCGATGGTCGCCCCAGCTTCTGCGAGACGTTTCGCCGATGCGAGGCCAATTCCAGATGCCCCCCCTGTAATAATGGCGACTTTTCCCTCTAAGCTTATGAATTCTTTACCTTTTTTCGGTTCGCTCATTTTTCTTTTCCCGTATCAGCTCTTTGAGGAATATCCCGGAAGTCTCGCCTCCATCGATGGGTATGGCCTGCCCTGTTATAAAAGCCGCATCATCCGAAGCCAGAAATGCAAATAATGCTGCTACTTCTTCGGGTGACGCCTGCCGCTGAAGCGGGATATCCGCGCTCATTTTATCCAACATCTCCTGTGTATACTCGGCTTTCTGCATGGGGGTCAGGACATATCCGGGACACAAGGCATTGGCACGCAACCAGGGGGCGAATTCCAGAGCCAGTGTTTTGGCCAGGAGAATGACTCCCGCTTTGGATGCGTTGTAATCCGCATACAAGGGATGCCCCTCCAATCCATTCGTCGATGCTGTAAAGAGTACAACACCCTGCCTCTGTGGCTTCATCCGTCTAATCGCTTCTTTGGCACAGAGAAAGGCCCCATCCAGATTCACTCGGCAAACCTCGGACCACTGTTCATAGGTCAGATCGAGAAAGGGACTCTGGAAGCTGATTCCTGCGTTTGCAATGAGTATATCGATGCCCCCCATGATTTCATCAGTTTTTTGAAAGGCATCCTCGACCTCTTTTTGCCGACTGACATCCACGTGGACTCCCCCTCTAAAACTTGGATTATCGGATAAAACATCTTCGAGCTGTTCCTTGTTCCAATCAAAAATCACGACTCGAGCTCCTTCCTCAGAAAATCTCTGAGCTGTGGCCAAGCCTATCCCACTGGCGCCGCCAGTGATGATGACTCTTTTCTTTTCCAGGTCTTTGTATTTCCCCATAGGTCACTCCTCCCAGGTTAAGGTAATATAGTACAATTGTAGCTACATCTCAAGCAAACCCAAAAATCACCTTTCTCTTCTAATATAGATCGATTGCATTTCACTAAGAGTGATAATATTCTATAAGAGAACGTGATAGTCACGGCAAAGAATAAGAAAAAGGATTTCTTTTTTAAAGATATCCATCCCAATCTGTTCATCGGCACGACGAGCGACAGGTACGGCGGATGGCTGGGGCAGATTTATTCCGAAGACAAATACGAAGGACGAATAACTCGGAGGACCACGACAGTCGGAGGAAGAACTTACACAGAGGAGGTCCTTCCTGTTGAGAGTGTCATCGAGTACTACGATCATTTCTCTGTTCTCGAGATCGATTTTACCTTTTACCGTCCCCTGGTAGATCGTAATGGCAATCCCACTCAAAACCTTCATGTCCTCAAGACATATCAGAAGCATATGAATGAAAATGACAGGACCATCCTCAAGGTGCCTCAAGCCGTTTTTGCAAAAAAGCTGCGTCGTGGAAAAACATTCACGGATAATCCGGATTATTTAAGCACGGAAGTGTTCATTAAGGGATTCTATGATCCCGCTACCTTGATCCTGGATAATGCCTTGGCTGGAATGATCTTCGAACAGGAATACCAGAGGAAGACCGAGTCTTCGACCCCTGAAAAGCTGGCATCGGAATTGGATGAATTTTTCATGAATATCCCGAAAGATGACCGCTATCATGTGGAGATCAGAACGGGGCGACTGCTTGAACAGCCACTTTTTAATGTTTTAGCCAAGCATGGTGTCGGGCTTGTGCTCTCTCATTGGACATGGTTGCCCTCGCTGCGCAGCCAATTCGAGAAGGCCCAAGGGGCCAACTTCAACAGCGACAACACTCTTCTCATCCGCCTCCTGACACCCCGAGGAAAAAATTATGCAGAGACCTACGCAGCGGCTTTTCCTTTTGACGCGATGGTCGAAGGGATGCTGAATCCCAGCACTGTTCAAGACACTGTGACGGTCGTGAGAGCAGCGATCAAAGACGGGAGATGGGTCTATCTCCTCATCAACAATCGAGCCGGAGGCAATGCGCCACTCATTGCGGCTGAGATAGTAGAGCACTTGGATTTGTAGCAGATTCACAAGCGTTATCCGTCAGGCGCTCTAGCTTTTAAACTTCTTCTCGTGATCGAGGAGCCAGACCTTTCGCCAAAGCCCGGCTCCGAACCCGACTAGATCGCCATCTGCACCGATCACCCGATGACAGGGAATGATGATTGCAATATTATTCTTTCCGTTGGCACCGCCTACAGCACGGACCGCTTTTTCATTTCCGACGGCGATTGCAACCTCTTTGTAAGAGGCTGTCTCTCCGAAGGGAATTCTCTGCAACTGCTCCCAGACATTTTTCTGAAAATCCGTTCCCTCTGGCCGGAGGTTCAGAGAAAAATTCTGCCGCTTCCCCTTGAAATACTGATCTAGCTGTCTAAGGCATTCATTTAGGATCGGAGGAAGCGATGGATCGGATTTGATCTTTTTCTTATCCGAGAAGTGAACCTTCGTGATCGCATCCTCTGTGCTCTCGATTTCTAAAAGTCCCACTCTTGATTCATAAAAAGTTCTGTATATTCTCATCCTTCGCTCTTCAATTTCTTAGTTTATCAGACGGGCTTGGCAACAACAACGGAGACAACTCCCAATTCTATGTTATGCCGCTCTATCTCAACAAGCTGATGCCTCTCGATAAAAGCCCGTAATCCTCCTTTTTTCAAGAACTTGCGATTATTTTTGAAATGTTCATCACCGGCTATTCTTTCGATCATAAAAGTGAATAGGGATCCAACCTTGGAGCGGATATTCCAGGAATTCTCGAAATCGACAAAAACAATAGCACCTTCCGGATCGAGCAAGCGCCGGGCCTCTTCCATAATCTTTTCCTGGGTTTCAGAGGTCTTATCGTGCAGCGAAAATGAGATGAGGATGCCCTTGAACGTACGATCCTTAAAAGGAACGCGGATGGCATCCGCACAGATAAATTTTCTTTGCGGATATTTTAGAGATGCGTACGCCACCATGCTCTGATCGATATCCAATCCGCAAACATTGGGGTTCTTATTCCCCAGGATTTGGCATTGAGTCCCGGTGCCGCAGCAGATATCCAACGCCGGAAAAAGGTCATGATTCTGGAAATAAAAAGCGACTTTTCCTTTGATGCTCCTGACCAAGGGTTCTATAAACCAGTCGTATATACGTCCCGTGAGATAAAACTGCATGTTAGGTTGTGTTCCTCAAAGTGCCCTTCAATAAAAGAATCGCTCCTCCCCCCTTTTTGAAAAACGGATATCTTCCTCTTGGAGAAGGACTTCTCCGTAGATCCTTTTGAGTCTTTTTGCCAGGCCTTCCCAGGTGTAATGCTCTTTGGCATTTTTCAAGGCAGCAAGAGACATTTTTCTACGTCTGGCCTTGTCTGTACAGAGATCTTTCAGAGCTTCAGCCAGATCGAGAACACTTTGTTCTGGATCCTCAGGTTTTATGAGGATTCCCCATTTTTCTTGGACGATCATTCCCGGGCCTCCTGAATCCAGACAAACCACAGGAAGGCCGGCCGACAAAGCGCGAACGACAAAAAAACCTGACCGGTCTTGCAGCCCCGTTGATAAAAAAACGTCGCTATCCCGCATCCTCTCATGCAGGTCATCGCTGCTGATCCAAGGATGGATCCTCACTCTTGGCTCGAGGTTATGTTCTTGGATTTTCCTTTCAAGTTGGCTCCTTTCCGATCCTTCGCCAAAAATCACATAATCAGAATCAGGAGAGCTTTTTGAAAAAAGAGAAAATGCTTCGATGGCAAGGTCGAAACCGCTTTTTTTATCCAGGATCCCCGAGGATATGACACGGAAAGTACTCCTGTCAGAAGCCCTTTTTTTAGGATTCGACCGGATCGTATCCTCAGAAATACCCGTGAGCGGAAAGTAATGGAAGTTTCGAACATCGGTTTTTGAAAACCTATGTCTCGTCTCCTGGTTACAGATCAGAATGGCCCTGGCCCGGACTTCACTCTCCTTCCGTGCGTGATGCCTGCGTCCCAGCCACTGTCCGATGAGATGCCACACGTTTTTCCAGCGCTCTAACACCCTCATTCCGGTATCGAATCCCTGGGGGGGTCTCTCCCCGCCCCCTAAAGGCCCCCAAATGAAGGGAACTGGCAAATAGGCACCAGCAAAACTGGGAACCCAGTCATACTCCAACGTGAGGTGATGAAAGGCATCGAATTGAACTTGGCTATGAAGATCGCGAGAATATTTCCATGCACTCCTTTGCCACCGATAATAACAAAACCATCGGCCGATTACAGTTTTATTGGCAAACCGCCAGCATTTAGGCAGATTGACAAAATGAATATTCACTTTGGGCAAGGCACCCGCTGACAGCTCATCCATAACGCAATCGGTGTTTTCACTGTGAGTGATCACCCAGATATCATAATAGCGACGGAGACGGTCAACCAGATTCCAAGCCAGAACTCCCGGGTCGAAATCTGTCGGTGTCTTTGCATTGGGATTGAAGGCATATGCAGAGACGAGAATTCGAAGTTTTTCCATGGCCTTTTTTTGATTGTGCCAAGATTCTTGTATTCGGACTTCAGGAACTTAGCAAGTATTTAGTCGGTTCTATAGCTTCAGATAGGTAGGATAATGATTCGGGGAAAATCTGTCAAACTGGGAGCTCTTATGAATAGTTCAGGTTTGCGAGGCGTCGACGATAACTTCAAATCCCTCTTTAACAGGAGGCGCTTTGTAAAAAGGAAGGAACTTCATGAGCTGTTCCTGATAATAAAGATTTTTTTCATTGGCGACAGCGTCTTCCTTACTCTCCCAAAGGGCAATGGAGTGTGCTTTGCCTGTCTCTCGATCGAGAAATACAAGGATCCTTTTAAAACCTTGTTGTGATTTAGCTGCAGGAACGACACTCTCATTGAAAATTTTTATAACTTCATCTATTTCGTCCGTTCTGACATGAAGTGTAGTGACACGGGCAAACATTATTATCCCTCCTTTTGTTTCATTTCCCCGGAGATATCTTTGATTACCAAAATCCCCTCTATTTCATAAGCATTCCTTCAGCAAAAAAAGAATTTCTTCGTTTTTTTTGTTCCCGCTCCCATATGATAATGTTTTGAAATTTAGAATGCAATGAATTAAATCTCATTCTAAAATATTTTGCGCGTGTTTGAGTATTTTTAGAGCGTTGAGTGTAATCCACTTGCTCGGTTTCCCTTTGTGTTCGATATTGACCTGGAAACGGCCGTTATAGGTATTCTCCAAGATCCAACAACCATTAGCATCTTGTTTGGAAAGAATAAGTTCGAGAGCTTCTTGCATTCGCTGATCCCGGTATCCCAACTTTGTCAAGATCACGAGCATCTCCAACACGTCCGTGTCCCACAACCAAGGAAATCCGAGCTTCAGCTCTTTCCCAGTACCCTCCTTCTTTTTGTTTTTCCAGGATCTTGGGAACGATGCCTGTTTTCATGATATTCTTTCGAGCTTGAGTGACCTCACGATTATCTGGAGGTTCATCCAAGATATCGATAAGAGTAAAAAATCTGACAGAGGGATTATCCTCTTCCAGCAGCCAATCTGTGAGATCAGAAATCAGAATATTTCTCCTGTTCATTTTTGACATTTTCTTTGAATAATATATTATCATATCGTTTTGAGTCGTGATAATATCATGGCAGATTCTTTAGAGATTGGAGGATCTATTGATCAAAAAAGCCACCCTTTCGAGCATCCTGATTGTGCTTTTGCTTGGAAGTTCTCTAGCTGCATCCGATGAAACATTATGTGAACAGGTCGCAAGCTACACGATGGATGTCAGACTGGACACAGAGAATAAAACGATAACGGCTACAGAGCTTCTTTCATGGACCAACACCACAGATTTTGCCGCGGATGAACTGTGGTTCCATCTCTACTGGAACGGATTCCAGAATAACATGAGCGACTTTTTAAGGGAAGGGTCGGAAAGATGGGGATGGATTTTCCGATCGAACAAAAAAGACGATTGGGGATATATCCGTGTCAATTCGATCAAACTTATCGATGAGGAAAGCGAGGGGGAATACGATCTCACTCACACACAAAAATTTCGCCACCCAGACAATGATAACCATTACGACCAAACCGTAATGTCAGTAAAAGTTCCTCAACCGGTACAGCCTGGAGAGACAATTCGCCTCAGAATCGATTTTTCTTCCAAAGTCCCACGCCCCATCCACAGAACGGGTGTTTTTAAGGAGAGCTATTTTATAGCACAATGGTTCCCGAAGATCGGCGTGTTCGAGGAAGGGCGGTGG
>JASFEP010000260.1:0-6591 GCA_050124775.1 Candidatus Aminicenantota bacterium | reverse complement strand
TTCCGCTCCTAACTGGCCCCTATCTCGGCCAGAAGCCCCCAGGCAAAACACCGGAGATATTCGCTCCCGGTATTATCTCCACGGAAAGGAAGGAGTTTATGTATGCTTTTTTTAATAGCGGGACTCTCTTTTTTTTTGAGAGTTCCACACCGGAGCTCAAAAAGGACTGGATTGATATCCCGGTCTATAGGACGGAAATCAAAAAGGGGAGGTGGACAAAACCGAAAAAAACGGAAAAAACGATAGGGAGCCCCTGGATTTATGAATACCCTGATGCTCCGGAAGGGACACAAATATTTTTTGCATGGCGGAAAAAACTGGATGGGGGTGGTCCACGTATGGATATCGATATCTGGAAGGCTGTTAAAACATCCGAAGGTTGGGCAGCTCCCGAGCGGCTCGGTCCACCGGTCAATACCGAAAAATTCGATTCCTGGCCTTCGCTTTCTGAAAATGAAACACTTTATTTTTTTAGCTCCCGAGAAGGTGGCTTCGGCAAGCTCGACCTTTATCGCTGCGTCCCGCAGGATGGCGAATATCGCGAAGTCGTGAATCTCGGTCAAGAAATCAACTCTGAACTGCATGATCACGATCCCTTTATCGCCCCTGACGAAAGCTATTTATTGTGGTGCTCGGATAGGCCCGGAGGCCATGGGGCAAACGACCTCTATATCGCTTATCGAAAAGACAACGGGACGTGGGCCGGCCCCTTCAATCTCGGAGAAAAAATTAACACCTCCGCCAATGAGACCCGGCCGTATGTAACCTCAGACGGCAAATATCTCTTTTTTGTCAGCGATATAAACAACAATTTGGATATCTACTGGGTGGATGCAAGGATCATCAAGGATCTTAAACCTAAAGAGATGAAGTGAAAAAGAAGGATACTCATGAAATCAAAAGGAGGTTTTTTAGGAATTGGTTTCTTAATTGTTTTTATGATTAGCGGTTGTACTCAACAGGACGATTTTCCTGTTTTAAAAGGGCCCTATCTCGGACAAAAACCGCCCGGCATGACACCGGAGAAATTTGCCCCGGGAATTGTCACCACCGAAATCGGCGAAACCTGTCCTGCTTTCTCGCCGGATGGGAAACGCTTCATATTCATGAGATATGATGCGAGAGAATGGTATTCCGGACCAAAAAAATATGCCACTTTTATGACAGAATTTAAGAATGACAGATGGACAAAACCGAGCCAAATACCCCTTAATCTTAATATGAAGTATCTGGATTGTGATCACAATTTTGGTCCAGACAGCAAAACTTTTTATTTCACTTCGAAGCGTCCTCAGAGCGGTAGCGGCCCTCCCATACCAGGTGATATCTGGATGATTCGATTAACAGATACAGGATGGACAGAACCTCAAAGATTGCCCTACCCGATTAATACAGAGGAATTCCACGATGCCAATCCATGCTTCGCTAAAAGCGGGACTCTTTATTTCACCAGCCAGAGAAAGGGCGGATATGGCAGATCAGATCTTTATCGATCGGAATTGACTGATGGAGAATTTCGGGAGGCGGAAAACCTTGGGCCAGTCATCAACACGGAATTCTCGGAGTTCGATCTCCAGATCGCTCCGGATGAAAGCTACATTGTATTTGTATCCAACCGGCCGGGTGGACATGAATGTATGGGTTATCGAAACGATTTGTATGTTTCTTTTCGGAATAATGACGGTTCCTGGACCGAACCGCAAAATCTCGGCGAAGAAGTAAATACGATTGGCGGAGTTGCTCTCACCCTGACCTCGGATGCCAAATATCTGTTATTTACAGGTCAAGGGAAGGAACCGAACTGTGATATCCACTGGGTGAGTACAAAAATCATCGAAAATTTAAAACCAAAAAAATTGGAAACGAGAACCTCTTAGTGAGAGTATTATCCCGCATTCCCCATATTAAACACAAAAATCGCTCAAGAAGATTATCCTAAGTTGTTATTATATAACAAAATAGAGCGTGATAGGAGGAATATTTATTTCTGTCCAGCTATGTACATAGGTTGTTCGAGAACGGACATATCGTGCTGAATAAGAATGCAAAAACCCCAGGAGGCAAGACTGGTACGTTTATTGCTATATTTTGGGGAATGAAGGGTAATATGTGAAATTTAGCGAGGAATAATGGATTCTGAGGAGGCAAAATGCGTCGTAATATCATGGCAATGGGGATAGGAACACTGGTCGCGAGCTTGCTTGCAATCGCTAGTCTGTTTTTTCCGGATGAAATTCACGAGATTGCCCGGAAAGGGGATCTGGATGGTGCGAGAGCCCTGATCGAAAAGGATCCCGAGCTGGTCAATGCCAGAGACAAAGACGGCCGCACGCCGCTTCACTGGGCCTGCCGGGGTGTTCATCTCGACGTGGTGAAATTTCTCGTGGAAAATGGCGCGGACGTCAATGCCGAAGACAGCAACAAAATCGTCCCCCTTCACAGCCTGGCAACACGCAACAATGCCGCAGCCATCGCCGTGTTGCTCGACAATGGCGCGGACGTCGATTTTGAAGATTATGGAGGCAATACAGCGCTCCATTACGCCGCCATGTCCGATGCCACGGATGCAGTGGAAATCCTGCTGGCTGCGGGCGCGGATATCGAGAAGATAGATGATTACAGCCGCACACCGCTGATTTTGTGCGCCAGGGAAAGGGGAGGCCCGAAAACCATAAAAGTTCTTCTCGAGGCAGGAGCTGATATAAAGGCGAAGGACAAATTCGCGGCGACAGCTCTGCATCTTTCTTCTTGGCGGGGCAAAAAAGAAGTTGTGGACCTTCTTTTGGATGCGGGAGCCCCGATTTCTGCCAAAGGCCGTGATCCCCGTTATTATTTTAGTGAGGCTGCATCTCACGGCCTGAGCCGGCTTTTCGATGCTGTTATTAAGGTTGGCGGAGATCCCACCTTTACACTTTCAAACGGCGGAACTCTACTGCATGCAGCCGCCGCAGGAGGTTCAGCCAAGATTATTGATATCCTGATCGGCAAAGGCCTGGATATCAACCTGAAGGACAACTACGGATGGACACCCCTCCATTATGCCGCAAGAGACGGCCGGGTCGAGGCTGCCGAAGGGCTTATTGCAAAGGGGGCAGACATCGAAGCCCGCACCATCATGGGGCAGTCTCCTTTGAACGTTGCCGATGAGAGGGAATACGACAAGGTGAGAGCCCTTTTGTTAGAAAGAGGAGCGGAAGACAAACCCATCCAGTTTCCTGTCTTGGAAGGGGACTACATGGGCCAGAAGCCTCCGGGTGAAACGCCGGAGCTTTTTGCCCCTGGGATCGTCTCCTCTATCTGGGGACTCCATTCTTCCGCAGCCCTTTCCCCTGACGGGAATATCGTCATGTGGGCACCCATGATCACGATTCCCGGCCAGCTTTATTCCACAGGCGGGATTTTGATGTCGGAGCGAATAAAAGGCCGCTGGACAGCCCCTAGATTTGCCTCTTTTACCGGAGATGAAGAAGGGGACGTTCCGTTTTTTGCACCCGACGGGAAACGTGTCTACTTCATGTCCTCGATGCCGCCGCCTGATGATCCGAAGTCTGAGAGAGAACGGATCTGGTATGCGGACCGGACGAGGGAGGGATGGTCTAATCCAAAACTTGTCGATGCCACAGTCAATGACTATCCTCATCACTGGCATTTTTCTGTGGACGCCGATCACACCATCTACTTCAGATCCAGCGTGCCCAGTGGCCTCGGCGAAGGGGACATCTACTGTGCGAAACGCGTGGATGGCAGATGGCAAAAGCCCAAGAACCTGGGTTCTCCTGTCAATTCCGATAAGGACGAGGGGATGCCCAATGTCTCACCGGACGGCAGCTATTTGCTTTTCTCCCGGACCTATGATCTTTACATCAGCTATCATGATAAGGACGGGGGATGGACCGAACCTCAAAACCTGGGCAAACCCATCAACACGCCTTACATCGAGATCTGTCCGATGGTCAGCCCCGACGGCAAATACCTGTTTTTTCTCAGCCAGCGCGGAGGCGAAAGTCACATCTGGTGGGTGGATGCCGGCTTCATCCAGAAACTTAAAAAATAGGGCTAGTGGGGCTTTTTCACTTCACGCCAGGCGCAAACTCTTCAATTGTGCGCAACGTTAGTGTCGGATCGGTCTGCACTGCCTGCCGTAAGAGACCGAGATGCCCGGCACCAAAGACGACGAGCACACGATCCTCAGGCTCGATGATATTTAAAAGGTTCGTATAGATACGCATGTTACGCTTGTACCATTCCGTAAGAAGTCTCGCCCCAGGGTAGTTATACTCTTCGCCGAAGTGCGCGAACAGGGCATAGCCGGCAAGGCCGCGGCGAACCGCCTCACTCGAGTTAATCCGCACAAGCATTTGCAGCACGCTGTGCGACTTCAGGAACTCGTTATCATCCTGCACCGTCTTCCCGACCTGCGCCATCAGGGACTCCAGTTCTTTTTCGCGTCCGTGCGCTTTGGCGTAGTCCTGTACGGCAAGGTAGGGAAAGTCGCCGTCAGCATCGATACCGTAAATCTTCGGCAGACGCAATTCCTTAGCGAGCCGGAAACCGATCTGATCGCTTTCGTTGCGGCCGAGTTCGTATATTCCGTCGAGGTAATCCTGGTACTGTCCGATCTTCGGACTGTCCGAATCCGCTTCAATCGCAATCTTAGTAAGACGGAAACAGCTTAGCACATCGAGCAATTCTCTGATCTCAGCCTGACGCTTGGGCGCGAGCACATCATCAGCCTCCATGTTGAAAATGTCTCGACCGGGATTTGCCATGTGATAGGTACCCAAAACCAGGACTTCAGCCAAAGGCGGTCCCTCCAGACGATCCGCCGGCAAACGCAATGGCGCATTTTGGCCGACAGAAATCCGAGATGTACAAAGGATTAATATTCCTGCCAAAACTAGTCTTCGTGCGAACGGGTAAGCGGACATCATGCCTCAACCCGCCAGTTAGTGAATTCCTTATTTGTCATCATGGCAGTCCTCCACCTTGAATCTCGTTCTAGAATACGATTCGAGCCATCCCTTCGAAGTACTCGAAGGACCTGTTCGTAATTGAGGCAAGGAACTTTTGTCATAGAGTAATTTCAACAATTTCAGAATCTAGGGAATAATTTAAATCATCCTCAACTGGTTCCAGGTATAAAAGAACAGCTTCCTTAATATCCTGAAGTGCCTCTTTCTTGGTATTGCCTTCACTAATACACCCTGGTAAAGAGGGGACAGTGACTGTATATCCCCCTTCATCACTGGGCTCCAGAACGATCTTTAGTTTCATCATTTTCTCCAACCTCATTATATATAAGGACGTTATGATTTAAAATCTATTCTCATAAGATATTTTTTCCACATAAAAGAGGACTGGTTATCTTTTCGAGCTGACATCTATTTCTTTATCCATGAGATTATTCTATTCGCAGAAGCGTTATCTTTATGTACATACAGCAAAAATAATATTTGAGAAAGACAAATTAATTATTGACTAATGGTTCCATATTTGGTACCGTTTAAACATATCTTAAGGGCCAATGAGAATTGAACAAAAAATGCTATGATTTATATCTTAAAGCAAAAAGAAATCCTAAAGGACTTAGATTCAATGAATTTAAAACGTTGTGTGTCTGCATTGGTATGACCTATGAAAGAGTTAAGGGATCTCATTACATATATCGAATGGATAATCCCTTTTTACTTCTTTCGGTACAAAAAATGAAGGATGGAAAGGCAAAGCCATATCAAGTAAGGCAACTTCTAGAATTTATAGAGGAGCATAATCTGAATTATTTGGAGTAGAGCCATGAACAAGCATGCTATATCAATCAAATGGAGTGATGAAGATGAAGGATTTATCGCAACGATTCCTGGGATACGGGGCCTTAGTGCTTTTGGAGCCACTCATAAGCAAGCTTTTCAGGAATTGGAAACTGCTGCCGAAGCTTATTTCAAGGAACTCGAAAAAGCAGGCAAGCCTTTGCCTCTAGAGACTAAAATAATTCCTTATAGCGGTCAGACTAGATTGAGAATGCCCAAGAGCCTTCATGCAGAGCTTGCTTCAAGAGCGGGAGAAGAGGGCGTTTCCTTAAACACCTATATCATTACATTGTTGTCTGAGAAGCACACGGCCCATAAAATATTTTCAAATAGAGAACCTGCTGAGGATTATCTCCGAAGTATCATTCGCGAAGAATTATCTATATATGGTAAAAAATCCTCTTGAAGCAGACTAAACTTCAACTGGCACCCAAGATAAGAGTAATTTCAACAATTTCAGAATCTAGGGAATAATTTAAATCATCCTCCAGTGGGAAATATTTCTGAGGGTTTTTGTAGCTGTTCTCTCTCTATTCAAGGGCGAAGTTTATCTGAAACTTGATTATTTGGAGATTTCGGCGAATTTGTGTCGTACGTCTCGGATTGAAATAGATTGCCTACAAAAAGTGCAAAATAATTTGACGTACCGTGTTTAATATGTGCCTGATAACCTCAAGAGCAAAGAGTGGTACATTTTTTGCTTACTAAAATTTAAAATAGAAGAATCCGTCGCTTGGGAAATAAGATCTGAATAAAAAAGGAGAGGCCCGTATGGAGAGAAAAG
>JASFEP010000259.1:0-6608 GCA_050124775.1 Candidatus Aminicenantota bacterium | reverse complement strand
CTCAACAAATTAAAGAGGAGCTGAAAGACGTGTTGGATAGGATCCCTAAAGTCGAGGGCGCGGGAGAGCTTTATTTGTCCAGCGCACTGCGGCAGATCATGAATGCCTCCCAGAAAGAAGCGCAGAAATTAAAGGATGACTATGTTTCGACCGAACATCTGTTTCTCGCAATCCTCAAAGATGGGACAAATGATGCCAGTCGCATCCTTGGAGAACATGGAGTGACTGAGGATGTTGTTCTCAAAGCATTGATGTCAATCAGAGGTAGTCAGCGTGTGACCGACCCTCAGCCAGAAGGAAAATACCGGGTGCTGGAGAGGTATGCCCGCGATATGACCGAACTGGCAAGGCAGGGAAAGATGGATCCGGTCATCGGGCGTGAGGACGAGATCAGACGCGTGATTCAAATCCTCTCCCGCCGGACTAAAAACAATCCTGTGTTGATCGGGGAGGCCGGTGTGGGTAAAACAGCCATCGTCGAGGGCCTGGCTCAACGGATCGCAAACGGCGATGTTCCCCTCTCGATCAAGGACAAAAGAGTGCTCGCGCTTGACATCGGAGCTCTGATCGCTGGGGCGAAGTATCGTGGTGAATTCGAGGATCGACTCAAAGCCGTCCTCAAAGAAGTCAAAGAGGCAGAAGGCGAGATCATTCTGTTCATCGATGAACTCCATACTATCATCGGCGCTGGGGCTGCGGAAGGAGCCGTAGATGCCTCCAACATGCTCAAACCTCCATTAGCCCGGGGGGAGCTGCGCTGTATCGGTGCGACGACGCTCAACGAATATAAAAAATATATCGAAAAGGATGCGGCACTCGAACGGAGATTCCAGCAGACTTATGTTACAGAACCCTCCGTTGAAGACACGATCTCCATTTTGCGCGGTTTGAAAGAGAAATACGAGGTGCATCACGGTGTGGATATCAAGGATACTGCGCTTGTAGCTGCCGCGACTCTGTCCAATCGGTATATCGCAGACCGCTTTCTTCCCGATAAGGCCATCGATCTCATCGATGAAGCGGCGTCGCGCATCCGGATCGAGATTGACAGTATGCCCGAGGAAATCGACGAGCTTGAGCGGCGCATCATCCAGATCGAGATCGAAAAGCAGGCTTTGAAAAAAGAGAAGGACAAGAGTGCCAAAGAAAAGCTCGAAAACCTGAACAAAGAACTGGCAGAGTTGAAAGAGCAGAGCGATGCCCTTAAGGTCAGATGGCAAGCAGAAAAGAAGCTGATCGAGGATATGAACAAACTCAAGGAAGCGATCGATGCTCTGAAGATAGAAGAACAGAACGCAGAGAGGCAAGGGGATCTCGGCAAGGTAGCCGAGATCCGTTACGGAAAACTCGTGGAAACACAAAAAGAGTTGGACAAGACCTCAACCCGGCTTGGGGAGATTCAGAAAGAGAAGAAAATGCTCAAAGAGGAAGTGGACGAAGAGGATGTGGCCGAGATCATTTCGAAATGGACCGGCATTCCTGTATCCAAGATGCTGGAAGGCGAGGTGGAAAAACTCATCAAGATGGAAGAGAACTTGAAAAAAAGAGTCGTGGGGCAGGACCGAGCCCTGAGCGCGGTGGCCAATACCATAAGGCGCGCACGGGCGGGTATTCAGGATGCTTCAAGGCCCCTTGGGTCTTTCATTTTCTTGGGACCCACAGGTGTGGGAAAGACCGAACTGGCACGCGCGCTCGCAGAATTTCTCTTTGACGACGAGAGAGCCATGGTCAGGCTCGACATGTCGGAATACATGGAAAAACATACGGTTTCTCGTCTCATCGGAGCGCCCCCAGGCTATGTGGGCTACGAGGAGGGAGGACAGCTCACGGAAGCCATAAAACGACGGCCCTATTCGATCGTGCTTTTAGACGAAATCGAGAAAGCACATGCGGATGTTTTTAATATTCTGTTGCAGATTCTGGATGACGGGCGCTTGACGGATGGAAAGGGCCGGACTGTGGACTTCAAAAACACGATTATTATCATGACCTCGAACTTGGGGAGCGGGCTTATCAAAGAGCTCAGCCAGGATTTTGAACGGATGGAGAGCGAAGTGAAGTCCATCCTGGAGGAGCATTTCAGACCGGAATTTCTCAACCGCGTGGATGATATCATCATATTCAGAGCGCTCTCTAAAGAAGTGATCCTCGAGATCTTGAACTTACAGATCGATGAACTCAGGAAGCGTCTGGAGGGAAGAGGGATCGCGATCGAAGTCAAAAAGGGAGCCAAGACCGTTCTGGCTGAGAGAGGGTACGATCCTGTCTATGGAGCCAGACCTCTCAAACGGATGCTCCAGCGCGATGTGGAGAATCCTCTGGCTCTCAGCATACTGGAAGGCGAATATGCCGAGGGCGATACCGTCGTTGTCGATGTCAGGGGTGAAAAAGAGCTTGTATTTCGTAAGAAGCCGAAAGAAAAGTTGAGATGATGTTTCCATGGTTTTTTTCGTGTTTTGTTTTGGTTCTTTCACAAAGGGTGGAAAAATTAGTCCGTCCGTGGTAGATTAGGTAAGGTTTTGATTATCGATTCAGTAGCATATTTTAGGAAAGATTCTGATTAAACATACAGAGGAGCGATAAGCATGGAAGAAGACGTGAAGCAGGCCATCGAAGAGATTAAGCCCCATCTTCAGGCTGATGGAGGAGATGTCGAGTTGGTCGAAGTGACCGCAGACGGTGTGGTGAAAGTGCGTCTCCTGGGGGCCTGTGCAGGATGTCCCATGCGACAGATGACTTTGACCCATGGGATCACGAACTTCATCAAGAAGAAGGTCCCATCAGTCAAAGAGATTCAAGCCGTCGAGTAAATTCCTCGCCGAAAACCCTCTCGATAATTTCCCGTATATAAGTGTATAACGCAGATGGGAATGTATACTTTTAAGACGATAGTTTTTGATTGACAAACTGTCTAAAATATTGTAAATAAAGGGAAATTTGAAGGAGGTCAGTATGAAGAAAACGAAGGTTCTAATCTCTCTCGTCGCATTTCTTTTCTTATTGAGTTCCATGTCATTTGCCAACGGCCTGAACTTGAACGCCCTCGGTCCAAGAGCTGTCGCCATGGGGGGCGCTTTCGTCGGGTTGGCGGATGACTTCAGTGCGGTTTTCTGGAACCCCGCTGGACTCGCCCATATCGATAAGAAGTACATCGCTTTTTATGGCTTCGATATCATCCCATCCATGAGCTACAAGCTGGAAACACCGATTCCGGGCGTGAGTGCTGATACGACGTCTGTAACAAAACAATATTTAGGCGGTTTTGTGGGGTATTATCATCCCATAAGTGAAAATATTACTGCAGGGCTTGCCGTCTATTCCCCCTCCGGTCTGGGCATAGAATGGGATGGTGCAGACCTCGCTGGCATCTCGGGCGGCAACACGAATATCGAATGGATGAGCAAGTTTTTCGTGGTCACCATCGCTCCGACAATGGCCTTCAAGGTTAACGAGATGCTCATGCTGGGAGCTGCTTTAAACGTTAATTACGGATCCTTCGATTTGAAACAGTGGGCAGGGAGCACCCTCATTCCCGTTCCCCCCTACACTCTCGATTTCGGACAGCAAAGCCTGAAGTTGAGCGGCTGGGGTTTCGGTGCAACTTTGGGCCTGCTTGTCAAACCGAGCGATATGTTCAGCCTCGGCTTGACGCTCCGAACACCATCAAAGATCTCATTCAGTGGAGATTTGGGGATCGAGAATCTCGACCAGTTAGGCGGCTTGATCGGTGCGCCTGTCAGCAACACGTCAGAGGTTGAGACAGATCTGACCATGCCGCTGTGGCTCGCTGGCGGTATCGCCTTCAAACCCATGGAAAAATTCACGTTGACTTTCGATCTTCACTGGACACAATGGTCCAAAGTCGATGAGGTTGCACTTGATCTAGCAGACCAAACATGGGGGCTCATACTGGATCCGGAGGATACGAAACTCGCCTTCCGTTGGGAAGATAAAATGCAGATCAGGTTCGGTGCAGAATACCAGATCAGCCCCAAGTTCGCTCTTCGCGGCGGCTACTATTACGATCCGGGGCCGGCGCCGAACGAGACAAGGAACATCCTTTTGCCTATCAGTGATTTTACCTCGATCACAACCGGTTTCGGATATAATATCAATGGCATTGTTATCGATTTCGGCTTCGAATACATCTGGGGAAAGGAAAAGGAAGTTCCATTCGGAAAAACCTTGCCCCCTGCACTGGGCGGAGATCCCGATTATCAGGAAGCCCAGCCCGGCCTCTACGGGTTTGATAGACTTCTTGCCTTTGATCTTTCTATAAGCTACAGGTGGTAAGAGAATACACATTTTTTATTAAGAAAAGAAGCTCTGAACGGTTAGATAGAAATTTGCTAGAAAGTGAGACTGGGGGAAGTGCCTATTCATCCATCAGGGATATTTGCTGAGATCAGTACTCTAAGAGCGACAATTTCCGGATAAAGCGAAAGGAGAATTTTCCCCTTTGTGATTTTCGCACAGCTGATCTCTTTCAAAACGATCTAGGATCCCAGGAGTGAGTGAAAAAAATGGTTAAAAAAGCCGTTATTCCCGCAGCGGGTTTTGGTACCCGTTTCCTTCCCGCAACAAAATCTCAACCTAAGGAGATGCTGTGCGTTGTTGACAAACCTTTGATCCAGTATGGTGTCGAAGAAGCCGTGGATTCCGGTGTCGAGAAGATCGCCATCATCACAAGCAGGGGAAAATCGACGATGGAAGATCATTTCGACAGAAGCCCTGAACTGGAGCAATTCCTTGCAGAGAAGGGAAAACATAAATTTCTGGAGGAAGTCGAAGGGATCTCCAACCTTGCTGAATTTTGCTACATCCGCCAAAAACAGGCACTCGGTTTGGGGCATGCGATCCTGATGGCCGAGAGTTTCGTCGGTGACGAGTCTTTTGGGGTTCTCCTCCCAGACGATATTTTCGATTGTCCGTCCCCTTGCACCAAACAGCTCATAGATGTTCATAGGGAAACCCGAGCCACTGTTATCGTGCTCGGACGAGTGGATGAGGAAGGTACGAAAAAATACGGAATCATCAAACCCAAACAGATCTCGGAGAGAGTGTTCCAAATTCTGGACATGGCCGAAAAACCGGGTCCAGAAAAGGCTTTTTCCGACCTGGGCATCCTTGGGCGTTATGTATTCAATCCGGAAATCTTCGATGCCATAAGAAAGACTCCGGCGGATCACCGGGGTGAGGTCCAGATCACGGATGCCATCAAACTTCTCCTCAAAACCCAACCTGTGTATGGCTATCTTTTTGAAGGAAAGCGTTATGATGCCGGGGATAAACTCGGTTTTATCGAAGCAACGATCGGCCTCGCGCTCAAGAGGTCCGAATTCGGCCCATCCATCAAAAAATACATCGATTCCATAAAGGCATAGGATTCCGACTTAGGGCCCTGATCCTGCACTTCCCCATTAACGATCCCATTGAAATCCGGCTTTAATTGACTTGGTTACCGATTATTGGATGGAATGGCGAGGGACGGAATCGAACCGCCGACGCAGAGATTTTCAGTCTCTAGGATGGTTTCTTGATCTGTATTATTAACAGTAAGTTACGTAAAAAGTCTCTCAGATGTGTGTCTTATTTTGTGCCTTTTTTTATTTTTTATCAGGCTCCATTTTTGCATAATAAGTTACTTGGGCCTTCAAAATAGACGAAGCCGGATAATAATAAGTTGTGTTTCCGCTTTTGTAGCTCCATCCATTTGTAAAAATATCATTCATTTTTTCTTCTGCTAATTCAGGCCCACTAGCTCTAGTTATTATTTGTGTTTTCCCATCACTAAAAACAAGGTTAACTGCCATGAAGCCATTGTATAACCCCCTTTTCATATTATTTTAAAAGCGATTCTACCGCTTTTTTCCTCTCAATGAGAATCTCTCTCTCCTTAATTCGTCTCTAATGTTGAAAATCTCTATTCCCTAAGTCCTTCTCGCTAAATTCCCGGCCACATACACGGCATCTATAGATAGGATATGTTTTACTATAATCTTCATATCTGATAGCCACACGCTCTCTGATCCTGTCGCTGTTACAAAATGGACAATTTATTTTATCTTCCATGAAAATTTTCCCTTCTGCTGATTGCCTCCATAATGAAGCATTAATACGCCCTCCGTTTTAAAGGCATCATCTCGGCTTATATGGAACCCGGGATCTTTGGGTTCTATTCGTTCTATTTATTATATAGGTCGTCAAGAATTTGTGGGGTAATTAAAAATGGAAATCTTCCAGTATCGTCAGTTCTTTTTTTAATATAATCCAAAAGCTTTTTTGTTGAATGAATATGGTGTTTTTCCCCTGTCTTGAAATCTCTGTATAACAATTCATTTGTATCTTTATCTAATCTTGCTAATGGTATAAGCGATGAAAAAGTATAGTAAGTTCCACAATTTTCACATCTAACTCGTACATTCTGATAGGAAGAAAGTTTCTCCGCTTCTTTTCCGCATAAATAACATTTCGTTTTTATCCAGTACACGCTGCCCCAAAATATAAGAATAATATTATATAATGAGGGTTTTATATATTCAATATAAGATTTTCTCTTTTACTTATTCATTTTCCTTTTGATAAATCTTGGGATTTAAAGAAAAATA
>JASFEP010000258.1:0-6614 GCA_050124775.1 Candidatus Aminicenantota bacterium | reverse complement strand
TATCACCGATGATGGCCGATTGGGCCCTTCTGTTGGCAAGGAGCCTGAGAAGTCCTTCGCCGATCTTTGGGGGTCTGTGTTTGTTTTTTTGCATGATATTTTTTTATTTCCGGATCATTCAGCTTTTGTTGAGCGCCATCTCGGTCTGCGGGTCCCAGAGCAGATTTTTGAGCTCCATGGCGTTTTTCAGGGCCTCGATGCCTTCTTGGGCTATTTGGTAATAGTTTTTACTCCGTCCGCCCCGTTCAGGAGTCGGATCGCTCACTGTTTTTCGCAGATATCCCTTTCGCGTCATTTTATCCAATGCGCTGTAGATGGTTCCGATAGGGTAGTTCCGGCCGGTTTCTTCGACCACATACTGGCGGATCGTCACGCCATAAGCATTATCTTTGAGCTTCCACACCGCCAGCAAAAACATCTCTTCGGTCAGAGTCAGGTCTTTCATTTGTTTCTCCCATGTATTTGTACGAAAAATAGAACAAATTGGTTGATAAGTCAAGAATATTTTGTCGATTTTTCGTAGAAATAGACTCTAAAAAGGAGCAGGCTCCTTTACTGCATGTCATAAAAATCGACCTTTTTCGCCGTTTTTATAACTGTCGGTTATAAATTTTGAATTTTTTTCAAAACACTTGACACATATACGAAAAACTCGTATAGTAATATACGAAAAACTCGTATTTCATCGAGGAGGCCCCAAAGTGGCGAGCTTGACTATGACCGAACAGATTTATTTGATCGCCATCTGGCACCTAAAAGACAGTGCCTATGGTGTGAGGATCAGAGAAAAGATCTTGGAGCTTACCGGTAAATCCATGGTTTTCGGGACGCTTTACAACAACCTGGATACACTCGTCAAAAAAGGTTATGTAGAGACACGTAGAGGCAGCTCAGCACCGAATCGGGGAGGAAACATCCGCGTATTCTACAGCTTAACTCAGGATGGAGAAAAGGCACTGCAGGAATCCCGCGAGCTTCAAAGAGTCCTCTGGGAGTCTGTTCCCAAAAGTGCGTTCATCAAAAGGTAATTTCAAATGTCAGGTAGAAAGCGTAAGCCACCCAGGCTGGCCCGCTGGCTTTTCAAGAGAATGTCCAAATACCAGGAGAGCTATGCCATCGTAGGGGATGTGGAGGAAGTCTTTTCTACGATTTACCGGGAGGAAAGCTACCTTAAGGCTTACTTGTGGTACTGGTATCAATGCCTGTTGAGTTTGTGCCTGTATGCCCTTTACATTCTCAGATGGCGTGCCGTTATTCTTAAGAGCTATTTCACGATCGCATTCCGGACTTACTCCCGGAACAAAACGATATCGGTCGTAAATATCCTGGGATTGGCAACGGGTATGGCCGCCTTTATTTTTCTCGTACTCTACATCAGCTATGAGCGGAGTTATGACACGTTCCACAAAAATTCCGATAACATCTACCGGCTTCAGTACAATTATTATGAGGAGGGAGCACATATACGGGCGATGGCGACGTCAGTTCCTGCGATCGCCACGGCTCTCAAAGAGAATTTTTCCGAGGTGACCGAATATGCAAGGGCCACCCGTCAGTTCCTGGAATATGCAGCCTTTACTTTCGGCGCGGATGTATCATTTAAAGCGAATCAAATTTTTATCGTGACTCCTTCATTCCTCACCATGTTCGATTTTCCTCTCGTTCAAGGGGATCCGGAAACAGCCTTATCCGGACCGCTCAAAGCTGTCATCACCGAGTCTTTAGCCAAAAAATATTTTGGCGCAGAAGATCCTATCGGCAAAGTCATCACTTACAATAACCGGCACGATTTCAAGATCAACGGCGTAAGCCGGGATGTTCCCCCGAACTCCCATTTCAAATTCGATGTCCTTCTGTCCTACGGGTCTCTTCCCTATATAGCTCGCCTTGAAAAAGGCAGTGATAGGGCTGAAATGGATTGGTACTGGTCGGGATTTTACACCTACATCGCGCTCAAGCCAGGGACAGACGCTCTGGACTTACAGGATAAAATAAACCTGTGGCTCGAGACAGAAAGAGGCGCCCTTTGGAAAAAGAATCACTACCGACAGGAATTCCTTCTCCAACCTCTCGGGGATATCCATCTGTTCTCCAATCTTGCCGAGGAAATCCTTCCCGCTGAACAAGGAAACGGCAATGCTGTCAAGGTGTTGTCCCTCATCGCAATTTTCATTTTGATACTGGCATGGGTCAATTACATCAACATCTCCACATCCCGCGCCTTGGAGAGGTCCAAAGAAGTCGGGATCCGCAAGGTTTCCGGAGCCTACAGAAAGGAACTCGTCAAACAGTTTTTCTTTGAATATATGGGCATATTATCTGTTGCAGCCGTATTTACGGCCCTTATAGTCTTCGAGCTGAAATCCTATGTTGCACAACTCACTGGAGCGAATTTATCCTTTCGATTTCTTTTCCGGTCGCCCTTTTGGCTGGACATGACGCTCCTTTTTTTGGGGGGGACATTTATCGCGGGGATATACCCGGCCTTTGTTCTATCTGCCTTTAAACCTGTTGCCATCCTCAAAGGGAGATTGCTGAAGTCAACGAAGGGAATCCGCGTGAGACGATTTTTAGTGACCGTTCAATTGGCCATTTCTGTGGCATTGATCGCTGGCACATTGATCATTTTTCATCAGATCTCTTTTATGCTGCATAGAGACCTTGGCATAGATATCGATCGAGCAATCGTTGTCCACGCTCCTGGAATGAACATGGCGCCTCCGCCTGTTTTTACGAACAACCTCAACGCGTTCAGGAATGAAGCCAAAAGACATCCTAAGGTCCAGGATGTGACTACCGCTACCAGTGTTCCGGGGGAAGAGATTCTCTGGGAAAAACACATCCGCAAATTCGAAGATCCCCCGGCAGTGGGATTCCCGATAAAGGTGATCGGGGTCGACTCCAATTTTATTCCTGCATTCGATGTCAGGCTTTTGGCCGGACGGAACTTTGCCGAATCCTTTACGACAGATGAGCAATCTCTGATCTTGAACGAAGCGGCGACGAGGGAGCTTGGCTATGAAAATCCTCAAAAAGCGATCAACAGAAAAGTTACCATGTGGGGCAGCGATTGGAGTATCGTCGGCGTAGTGGACTATCACCAACAATCCTTGAAGGTTGCACAGACTCCGATCGCTTACCTTTTATCAGGAAGCCGCGGTTTCGTGATCTTAAAACTTTACCCGGATAATCTTCCTCAGACAATGGCCTGGATCAAAAAAAGGTGGGAGTTCTATTTCCCGGGAATTCCGTATGAGCACTTCTTCCTGGACGAATCTTTTAACCGCCACTATAAAAAGGATCGGATGTTCGGTCAGATTGTCGCCCTGTTTTCTGGGCTGACGGTCTTCATCGCCTGTCTGGGGTTGTTCGCGTTGGCATCGCACAATTCTGTACGGCGAACCAAAGAGATCGGCATCCGCAAAGCGGTCGGTGCATCGGCCCGAAACATATATGTGTTGCTCTCCAAAGAATTCCTGAAATTAGTCCTATTCGCAAGCGTCGTGGCCATCCCATTGACATATTATCGGATGAACAAGTGGCTGGAAAACTTTGCCTTCCGGATCGATATCCAATGGTGGGTTTTCGCTGCGGCGTGGGCCATTGTCTCAGCCGTAGTTCTCATGACCATCAGCTATCAGTCGTTTAAAGCTGCCCTTGCAAACCCTGCGGAAGCCCTGCGCTATGAATAAAACTTTCAAGGAACTTTGGTCTAAAAATGTTGTCTATGTATAAAGAATGAGGTCAGAATTATGAAAAAAAGTTTTGTGACATTTGCACTGCTTTTTGGAGTGTTCGTCTTTGCTTCAAGGATCAACTGTACGGTTCGGTCTAACGCAACGAGTGAAAAGACGCTATTCCAAATTCCTCAAATAGATGGGATCCGGATCGACGGGGCCAAAGAAGACTGGGGGGACAGCGGATTTTGTGTCGATTTCATCACGGCTCCTGATGGACGTTTTCTTCCTTCCGATGATTTTGATGTCAGATTTCGTCTGGGTTGGAATGAGGAGGGCCTTTTGGTTCTAGCTGTCGTCCAAGACGATATTCCTCTTGAGCATAAGACCCTGTCCCGTCTCTGGCAAAGAGATTGTCTAGAGCTTTTCTTTTCCAGGTCTGTGGGGTCCACCCATCGACACCAGATCGTTATCGCTTCCGGCCAAGATCCTGAGTACAAAAGAGTGCGCCATAGAATCTATGATTGGCGTCTGCCGGAACAGAAAACAGGAGCGCTGAGCATTCAGGTTTCCGGTCGAGTGCGCGGAGATGGCTATGTGGTGGAAGCACTGCTGCCATGGAACAATGTGGGCGTAGCTCCCTCTTCGGGTGAAGAGATCGGTTTCCAATTCGTAGCCAATGACTTCGACGGCACTGGAGATACGAATGGCCCTTTACGCGTGGCCTGGTTTCCGGCAGTGGGCCCCGGTTCGCCTCTCGACATGTACGGCTTGAAGTTGTCCGACCGGCCCAGTGAAAGGATTTTTTTTCGGGTTCACAGGGAGATCGCTCGAGACCATTACTCTGTGTTCGTCCTGGGCACGGACGAGCTGCTCGGAGAATCGGTCGCTTTAAAAAGCGCAGCGCAAACGATCGTTCAAAGCGAAATGGAAGAAAAAAACGGACGGGCCATCCGGGTCTTCAATCTCGATGCAAGGTCGCATCCCGACCTTTGGCCCCAGATAGAGGTTATATTAGCAGAGCAAACGGTTCACACATACGATGCGGTTCCTTCCCTCAAAGGTATTCTGGAAAAATACATCGAAGCTGTCGGGGGGCGTGATGCGATCTCTCGATTGAAAACACGAGTGTGCAGAGGGCGTTTTGTCGATGACCTTTCATGGCAAGAGCCTCGAGTGAAGCGTTATGATTTGGAAGCTTATGCTGAAATTCCGGATAAGTGGGTGACGCTTATACTCACGACAAAAGGGAGCGAACAAAACGGGTTTGACGGGACTGTCGGCTGGAAGTTCAATACCGATCGCATCGAGCGCAATGACCGGGCACGGCGGTCGTGGCTGGGTTTTCTCCTCAATCCTCAAGGGATCCTGCGCATCGAGGATTATTTTCCAGATATGAGACTTGCGGGTAAGGAAACGCTCGATGGTAGAGAGCTCTATCTCGTCGACACATCCTCGAGCGATGGCTCTCAGAATCGATTGTCCTTCGATGCGGAAACAGGCTTGCTGGTCCGGATCGGCCAACACTGGGAAATCCAGGACTACCGGGAAGCGGATGGTGTCAAGTTTCCCTTTCGGATTGCAACAAGCCGAAAAGGCGGGGAGAGCTATTTCTCTTTTGAGCATGTCGAACACAATGTCTCCATCGACGCGGGCCGATTCTCCATGCCCGAACATCAAGTCGTCTTTGCGGATGCCTTCGAGGGATTGAAAAACACGCGGGTGCTGCCTTTGCTGGAAGGCAAAGGTTTGACTTACACCCACGAAGATATGAACGTGCCCGTCAAGGACGGCCGTTTTCTCCATGATTTTATCGTCGCACACGGGTACAAAAGAGGCTTGGAGATCGGAACGTTTACAGGATATTCGACCCTGTGGATGGGGCTGGCATTCCAGAAAACAGACGGAGAAATCATAACCATAGAGATAGAGCCGTCTTATGCCGAAGTGGCCCGGGAGAATTTCCTGAAGGCAGGATTGAATGATGTGATCGAATCCAGGATCAGCGATGCGCTCGAGGAAATTCCTCATATCACGGGGACCTTCGATTTCGTCTTCATCGACGCATGGAAACCGGATTATCTTAAATACTTGCGCTTATTGAAAGATCGGATGCGACCTGGCGGCGCTATCATCGCCCACAACGTGACCAACCATGCCCGTGACATGCAAGACTACCTGAAAGCCATCAAAAGCGACCCCGTTCTCGAAACAACGTTTAACGAAATAAGCGCCGAAGGCATGTCCATTAGCATCGTGAAGAAATAATTATTAATTATTACTTTTTAATTATTACTTTGGCTGGCATAACTTGCAGAAACTAAATAAAATACGAAAATTTACAGCGCATTATAGTGCCTTAGATATCACTTTTTGGGGCACAAAACGTTCATTTAAGACAGCATCGGTTAGACGCAGCCAAATTTTTTTTGACAAGCTCGGAAACGCAAGGTGAAAACGTGGTGATAATCTCTAGTACAAAAGGAGCGTTGAGCCGTTTTGTCATTATCGGGATCTCGTTAATTCTTGTAGGCTCTGGTTTGTTTCCTCAAGAGAATAATGGGCTGCCTCAGGTGTTTTCCGCCGAAGACCTGCAATCGGATTTTCGGCAGATACAAGAACTCTTGAAAAAGGGCCATTCCATTTTGTACACATTCACAGACAAGCAGACTTTTGATCGGCTCGTTAAGGATCAATATGCGAAGATCGACGGACCTATGTCCTTCGCTGAATTTTACAGGATCGTCTCTCCCGTTTTTGCCAGGATCGGCTGTGGCCATTCGAGTTTATGGCTGCCGAAGGGATACTGGAAAAACCTTTCGCCGAAACTCATGCCCCTGAGATTGGTTTTTCTCGATGGCAAAGCTTATGTTTGGCGCTTCTACCGGAAAGTCGATGGAATCCCTGAGGGAATAGAGATCCTCTTCATTAATGGGA
>JASFEP010000257.1:0-6637 GCA_050124775.1 Candidatus Aminicenantota bacterium | reverse complement strand
AGAGTATCTGGATCAAAATCCAGTTGTAAGTTCTATGGGATGGGGAGGAGTCACACCCAAAGATCGTTTTACTCCACGAACTCCATCGAATGAAGGATTTTTCGATCCGATCCCGCTTATCGAAAAAATGACGATTCCTATTTTAGCGATATTCGGCGAAAAAGACACACAGGTCGATCCATTCCAGGCATCAGAAGCGTACAAAAAGGCTCTGAAAAAAGGCGGCAATCCCCTCAACCATGTCGAACTCTTTCCGGATGCCGACCATGGAATCATCCTATCGAAGACCGGGTGCATGAAGGAACAGAGAGACAGATGGCGGTTGAGAAACTCACGCGGCTATGCACCTGGTTATATAGAACTGATGCAAAACTGGCTGAAGACTCTCATCAAATAAATTGGGGATGGTTATATTTTATTCAAGAAAAATAGAACCGTTCTTCAATTTCCAATTCAACCTAAATTTCTGAGGATCCTCCGAAATTCTCGCTCCCTCTCTGAGGGGGAGAGGTCCTCGATCAGCGGCAGGACGATGTCCTTCATCTCTTTGATCAAGGTGTTATCCAGCAGTTCTATGGCATAGGCGACGGAATCCTTTGTGTCTGCCTGAAGGTTCTGGTAGGCCTTGACAATGTCCTCACGAGGATAATACAACCCTAGCAATTTAAAGATCTGCGCAAGGCCTTCGGTTTGTCCTTGGAGGAGTTGTCTCGCTCGTGCTGAGTTTTGTTCACTGGGCATAAAGCTCGCAAGCTCAAGGGTCGTCTGGCAATATTTTTTTATGACAGATAAAATCTTTTTTTGCACGAATTTGGCTGAAAAATGGATGTCTTCTCTCTCGGCACGAACCCGGTCAAGCGCATCGATGACCGCAGTGTCCAATTCCTCCGATGCTTTATCCAATTCATCCAGCAGGATCTGGACCGCTTCCTGATTTCCGATTTGTGCCAGAACTTTCGCCACGTCCTTTCTTGTTTCTATGGGCCGGCTACTGTCACAGAGATACGCCTGCAGCAGATTCAAGGCCGAATGCCCGTAGCTTTTCAATGCACTGACAGCTTCTTCATGAATAAGAGGATGACTCAGTTTTTCGATAATCGATGGAATATGCTCGTCTTTTTTCAGTCTGGCGGCACTCTGTATCGCATACCGTGATACCTCAGCAGACTCATCGATTATGAGCGCATCCAGCTTCTCTACAACTGGAGATTCAGCGCTCATCAGACCGATCATTTTGGCCAATTCCATCTTCCCGATCTCCGATGCATCTTCTTCAGCGATCACCCGTTCGGCATACGAATCCATCAATCGCTGATAGTTCTCTGAGGACATGATCTCTCGAATATCGGTGATCAAAGCCTTTTGACTGACGTCATCTGCGATCTCTGGAAACCACGTCGCCCCTTCGGCATTGAACAGATCCGCGAGTGAAGAAGCCTTCACTTCATCCGTTTTTTGAGAGATCATTGCCTTTATCTCCGGGGTAAGTTTATCCTGTTCCAACAGGTCGAAAAGATGCATGGCATAGAGTACAGAACTGCGATTTTTGCTCTCTATCGTGTCAAAGATCAGTCTTGTGTAGTCCACATCCACTTTCTCTGTCACTAATTTATCGCCCCTTCTCCATTTAACTTTTATGTTTTGTCTGACGGTGTCGATATACTCTTTGTAGATTTTCAGGTTAAGAATAATCCAGAGAATGAGAAATGCGATAACTCCCCAAAGCAGGTCCCTAGCCAATCCCGGATCCAATATGGGAGTCAAGTATTCGACTTCTTTCTCCAATGTCAGCGCGAATACAAATAGAAGAAGAGCAGCTAAAACTTTTGCAAAACGGTTGATGAACATGTCGATGAAAGGTTTGGCTTTGAGTTTCAACTCAGATGATACAGGAATATACAGCAATTCCCGAACGGATTGCTGGAGCGAAAAACCGAGACTTTCATCACTCCCTTTGATAACGATCGCAGGAAGAAGCGCAAAAGGAGCGAACAGCACCAACAGAGAGCCTACAAATAAGGCTATTGGGGTCAGAAGGAGAGTGAACCGGATACGAAAGCTTTTGAGCAATCGGTGTGTCAGGAGAATGTTCAAGAAGAATGCAAAGGTCGTCAAACCGGCATAGAAGAGCCCGAAAAAAGCTTGCTTTCCCTCTTTGGTAAAATACACCCCATGGACAGCTGTACTGAAATGGAAATCGATGAATGTCGATACAACGACCGATATAACGATTAACACGGCTATGTAACCAAGATATTTGTTTCTTCGAACGGCATTGAAGCTGTCTCTGAAGCCGAATTTTTGGGATTTAAAGGAATCGTTTTTCTCTTCGATCTGCTTTTTGAGTGAAGGCGATCTCTGCCAGAGAACGAATATCGCACGAACGACGAAAATGCAGGCCAAAAGCAGTCCGCATGCAAGAGGGAGCAATCCGTTGGAAAGATTCGATCTTGTAAAAAAGCCCGCAAGCAATCCCCCGAGAATGCCACCCAATATCCCGCCGCTGCCACAGAATCCGATCAAGCGCTTGGCCTCTCTCGGATTGAAGACCTCGATCACGATCAGCCAAAATTGAGTCACGAGTACGGTGACGAGCACCCCCGCCCACACCCAGTACACATAACTCAGAAAAGAGCTGGCCGATCCGACATCTGTTTGCAGCACGATATGCAACACCAATCCTGTAACAACGAAAAATACAAGGCTCGATATCATCAATACATGACCGGAAAACCTGACTCTTATCTTCGAATGAAGCAGCACCACCAATCCTGTAACAACAGCCGCAGACAAATATGCAAGGGGCAGACCTTCAGGCCCCATTTTCTGCAAAAGGTCGGCATACCGGAGGGCTTTAATGATCGTATGAGGCGCAGTAATCAGAAAAAAACAGGAAAAGAGCAAGACAACAAGCGTCTCTTCGCCGGGTTTAATGCTCACCACACGCGAAAGAAGCCTGTTTAGGCGATTGTTTCCCATGCGTAGAAAAGATTACCGATTTTAGAGCCTAAATTCAACTCATTTCGCTCAGTGAAATTCTTTTCAGAACGAAGGAAAATCGAAACTTTCAGATGGCGGGTCGATGATTGTGTTCTAACTTTGCCAAAGAACTGTTTGCGCGCTTTTTACAGTCACTCATTCATACCGAAGTGAATCCACCGGATCGGTCAACGCAGCTCTAAGGGATTGATAACTGACAGTTATCATTGCGATCACGAATGCCAGGACCGCCGCCAACAGGAATGGCCATACACCCACACCTATCCTGTACGCAAAATTCTGAAGCCACATTGTCATCATATAGTACGCGAGAGGCCAGGCGAAAAGGTTCGCAACAAACACCCATTTCGTAAATTCTTTGGAAAGCAACACAAAAACGTTGATCTCGGAGGCGCCCAAAACCTTGCGAACTCCCATCTCTTTGGTTCTCTCCTGTGCTGTAAATGCAGCGAGTCCGAACAAGCCGAGACAGGCCACGAATATAGAAAGCGCAGAAAAGACGAAAAATATCTGTCGCGTCTTGCTTTCGCTTTCGTAGAGGAGATCGATCCTTTCGTCCAAAAAAGTGTAAGTGAACTCTTCCTCGGGAAACGTCTCTGTCCATTTTTGCTGAATGAAACTCAACGTTCCTCTCACATCACCCGGTTGGATGCGCACAGAAATGATCCGGACGCTATCGGGATCACAAAGAATCACAAAGGGTTCGATAATCCGGTGCAATGATTTGAAGTGAAAATTTTCAACCACACCGATGATTGTTTTTTTTTCGTATTCATCTGCACTTTTAATAATATTGAGCTCTTTACCGATCGCTTCTTCAGGTGAGTAGCCGATCTCCCTTGCTGCTGCCTCATTGATCAAAATTGCTTCCTGGGGATCCGTGCCGAACTCTCGAGAGAACTGACGGCCATGGAGCAAACTTAACTTGTAGGCATCCAGAAAGTCATAGTCTGTACGCATAAAGATCAGATCATAAACCTCTCCGGAATCCCCTCTCTTGAAACCCGTGTCAGAGAACATCGCACTTCCCGGGACATTCGAAGACGCCGCCGCAGCTAAAATGCGCGGATCATCCCTCAACGTGTTGCGAAAGAAATCGATATTCTTACGGACTGCGTTACTTTCTGTTGTGATAAGGACTACGTTTTCCTTGTCGAAGCCGAGAGATTTGTTTTGGATGTACTCCATCTGGTTGTAAATAATTAGCGTCCCTATGATCAGGGTTATAGAGATGACGAACTGAAGCGTAGCCATGCTTCGCCGGAACACAGATTTTCCCCTTCCCGAAAGAGCGCTTCCTTTCAAAACTTTGGCGGGCTCAAAGGCTGTAATATAAAAGGCAGGATACAGTCCAGCCAGCACACCTGTGAAAAGGGTAAGTCCGAGGAGGATCAGCCAGTTCGGCCATATGAAGAGCAATCCTGTATACAAAGGTTTGTTGGAGAGAGCGTTAAAAACAGGAATAAACAATCTGACCAGAAGAATCGCTAGAATCAACGCAATAAACGCAAGCAGCACCGATTCACTCAAAAACTGTCTCCAAAGCTGATCTTTGTAGGCCCCTATGGTCTTGCGGATCCCTACCTCCTTGGCCCTTTTGTTGGCACGGGCTGTCGAAAGGTTCATAAAATTGATGCAGGCAATGACGAGTATCAAAATGGCGATCATCGAGAAAATGTAGACAGAGGTTTGGCTGCCCTGCGGCGCAATCTCGAACTCCTCTGCCGGACGAAGATGGATATCGAGCAATGGATTCATTTTCATCTGAAACACATCATTGACATCCACCTCCGGCCCCACAAATCCAGCAAATTCTGCGGCCATGTATTTTGTCAAAAAAGCAGATAATTTCTTCTCCATATCTTCAGGAGATATCCCTTCTCTCAAAAGCACATAGGTGTAGAGAAAGTTATTGAACCAAGGCGTTAGAGATTCATCAGAATAGCTCGACATTGAAATGATTATGTCAAAATGGATGTGGGAATTGTGAGGCACTTCTTCCAAGATCCCGGTTACTCGGAAATCGGTTAGATTTCCATCCCAATCGACAGTGAGTGATTCCCCAAGGACATCATCCTCGCCAAAGTATATTGCTGCTTGTTCTCGTGTCATCACCACGGACTTGGGTTGAGAAAGCGCAGTTTTGGAATCGCCTTCCTCCAAACGAAAATCGAAAACTTCGAACAAAGAATTATCGGCCAAAGCCAATTTCTGCCTGTGGACAATGTTCCTCTGATCTTTTATGGAATATTCATCCAAGTCGATCCGAACAAAATTCTCTATTTCCGGATAATCTGCAACCAATGCAGGTCCAAAGGGCCCGGAAGTATTGGGCGCCTGGCCGTGCAAATCTCTGAAATCGAATTTTCGCTCGACTCTGTAGATCCGCTCAGCATTTGTGTGAAAGCGGTCGAAACTCAATTCATCCTTCACCCAGAGATAAATCATCAGACAAGCCGCCAGACCGATAGCCAGTCCGAACACATTGATGAAGGTGTAGAGCTTGTTTCGAAACAGGTTCCGTAAAGTTATTTTGATATAATTCGTGAACATTGGAGTGCCCTCTTTTATGAAGGTTTCACTAAGGACTACGAAATTTTCTCCGATAGGGTTCCCGGAAATTATTTTTTTTTGTAGCTGATGGAGAGACCGTTGCCTCTGTCGTCGAATGTCGTTTCCAGGTTAGGAAGACTGAGCAGATATTCCACATAGTCACCGCCACTTCGCCTGTATCTACGCCTTCCTTTGTGAACGTTATGGGTGGTGTAGCAACCACCGACTTCGAGCTTGGGCAACACAGCATCCAAGTAGTTTTTGTACCAGTGTTTATCCGCATCGCTGAAAACGAAGTCGAAGGGGCCTGGGAGTGCGGGAACGATTGTATGAGCGTCTCCGAGACGGGCATCTATAAATTCGGATAATCCTGCTGCCTCGAAGTTCTCCAATGCCTCGCGGTGCCGCTGCTCATCGATCTCGACGGTAATCAGTTTGCCCCCTGTTTTGCTAAGAGCCCAGGCGATCCAGATCGAAGAATGACCTGTGGAAGTACCTATCTCGAGCGCTCTGGTGTATTTATTCTTCAGAACGATATCATGGAGTGTCTGACCATCGACCGCTGGGACATTCATGTCGCCCCATCCCCAATCGTGGGACTCTAGAAATTTTTTGACTCGTTCGTCCAAATCATCTGGGCATAATTTGGTTTCAGATACACAAAGGGGAATGACCATAAATAGCAAGGCACCTATCATCAGAAGGTAAACCCATATATCCATAAATGCTTTCATGCGGATCACCTCAGGTTTTTTTTGTTCATTTTGACCGTGTCCTTCTATTTTAGACGTCACTCTTTCAAAAATCTTCCCCGACACCGGATAATCACGCTAATTATATATCCCTTTTTAGATCATTGAAACTTCGATCAGTTTATCGCGAACTTGAGTTTTTCGATGTTTATGAGAGTATCTCCCTCATCGCGACGGAGAATGGGATTTATCACCATCTTTGCTGCCCTGCTCCACAATCTTGTCATCGGTTGAGTAGCCTGTAAAAACCGCAGTATCCACTGCTTCACCACTGTCGGAAGAATCATCTCCTATTTTCTTCGGGGAAAATCTGAAACTCCCAATAGGGTTGC
>JASFEP010000256.1:0-6646 GCA_050124775.1 Candidatus Aminicenantota bacterium | reverse complement strand
AAAGAGGGCGACGATATCCGTGTGACTGCACAGCTCATCAGTGTGAACGATGGTTTCCATATATGGTCTGAGATTTACGATAGAAAACTCGACAGGATCTTCGCCATACAAAATGATATCGCAGAGAATATCGTGGGCGCTTTGAAACAGACGCTGACGCCTGAGGAAAAGCAACGTCTCCAGAAGAAAACGACCGAGAACCTCGATGCGTATAACCTGTATTTACAGGGAAGGTACTACTGGAACCAAAGAACTAGAGAGGCGATGTCGAAGAGCGTCGAACTGTTCCACCAGGCGATCGCAATCGATCCGAATTATGCACTTTCTTACAGTGGCTTGGCCGATTGTTACATCGCTGGCGGTGGCAGACACTTGGGTCTTTCAGCCGAGGAAGCCTATGCGAAAGCAAGGGAAGCGGCACAGAAAGCCTTGGAACTCGATGATACATTGGCTGAAGCCCACACATCGCTAGCAGGTGTTTTGACATCCTATTTTTGGTACTGGGAGCGTGCGGAAGACGAATTCATAAGGGCCATCGAGCTCAATCCCAGCTATGCCACGGCTCGCATCTGGTATGCGGAACACTTGTGGTCTATAAGACGGCATGACATCTCCATCCAGCAGGCCAAACTAGCGTTAGAACTCGATCCGCTTTCGCCCATGATAACTACCAGTTGTGGGGTTTCCTATTACTTCGCGGGAGAATATGACCAAGCCATGCAACAGTACCGGCAGACTCTGGCAGCCAATCCCGATTTTCAAAGAGCCATATACTGGCTGGGATTCAGCTATTTACAAAAGGAGATGAACGGGGAGGCTATTGAACAGTTCCAGCGAGTTTTTGATCTTTCAGAGAGGGATCCGGTCGACCATGCAGCCCTTGGTTATGCGTTTGCCATAACAGGACAGCGCAGCGAAGCGGAAGAAATTCTCCGCCAGCTGGAGTCGGTTTCGAGCCAAAGATATGTTTCTCCGGTTGATATGGCAATGCTCCATGTCGGCCTAGACAACAGAGATCAAGCGTTTGAATTCCTTGAAAAAGCGTATGAAGAACACGCAGACAGGATGTCGTGGGTCAATGTAAATCCTGTTTTCGATCCTCTCCGATCCGACCCCCGCTTCCAATCCTTAATCCAGCGCATGAACTTCCCTGAGTAAAGAGGAAAAAAGGGGGGCGGGCCATAGTAAGTTATTAATTTAAAAAAAGATTACATAATATATTTATTCCAAAAATTCTCTTAGAAGCCCCATTTTGGCTCTAAAATGGGGTCTCTAAGAAATATTCCATCCTGGTATTTGTTTTGAGATCCTTAGATGGGCAATTTTGGGGCCAAAATTCGCCTTCTTAGCACTAAAATTATGTCGAGAATTAAGACAACTCTTTTATTTTGTATAACTTACTGTGGCCCGTCCCCCTTATGCTTATCCTTATCCCAAAAAGAAATTTTCCATAAAAACAGTGTACTTATATCTTCCCATGAGTATAATAGGGAAAAAATAGTAGGGGACGAAATGATCACTGGCTTTGAAGACCTTAAAGACAAGAAGGGCGACGAACTCCTCCTGGAGATTGCCAAAGAGCTACGCTTACTCAATGCAAACTTCAATAACCTCAACGAGAAAGTAACAGGTATATTCATGAGGATAAAGGCGAAGGAGGAGATATAGATCGCTCATCCGGTAATTCCTGAAATGAGGGGACTGTCGCATTCCGATACAAGTCACTCACTCTATTTTCAAAGTAGCCGAGGAAAAGTATCTTGAGAATGGGCTCTGTTACGTAGAAATCGAATCTCTCCGATTCCATATGTTCTTCGAAGCGTTTGAATTTTTTTTCATCTGAAAAAGTTCCGGAGCTCCCTTACCCCGATCACACAGAACATTTGACTTTGGAGTTTTCTATCTATATATAGTGGGCAACTGTTATGGGAAAGACTTTTAAATATTCATGGATGAAGATTTTTTCCATCCTTGCCGTATTCTTCATCTGTGAAAGCGGATTTGGGCAAACTCCTTTCTCACAGGAATTCAGATTAGACAAAAAAATTTGTAATCATGGAACCATCCAGCATGACAACTTAAACAATGTTTGGATATCTCCATACTCCCTCGATCTCGCCAAGGAATTAGCCATATTTGGCACCGGAGTTTCAATGCTAACCACGAGCTTGATAATCAGACACAACATGGATCCCCTTACCGCGGAAGAGGTGGCCTCGCTCGATCCTACGGATGTGCTTCCCTTTGATAGAGAAACAATCACGGCAAAAAAAGAAATGCCTGCGGCTGATCTACTTCTCTACGGTTCGGTATTTTTACCGCTCGCTTTTTTCGCTCACGATGACACAAAAAAAGACATGGGGATATTGGCCGTTTTGGCAGGAGAGGTGTTTATCCTCCAATTAGGACTGAATTATATGGCTAAAGTCCTGACAAAAAGAGTCCGTCCTTACTGTTATGATGGGAGTACGCCTCTCAGTGAAAAAACGACCGTGAATTCGAAACTCTCTTTTTATTCAGGCCACACATCCACGACCGCCGCCATGTCTTTTTTTGTCGCCAAAGTCTTTTCCGATTACCTCTCTGACTCTAACACTAAATTCATGATCTGGACTTCTGCCGCCTTTTATCCTTTTTTAACCGGCCTTTTAAGAGTGGATTCCGGGAAACATTTTCGCACAGATAGTTTAGCGGGCTATGCTGTCGGCGCTCTGATCGGATATCTAATCCCCGTATTGCATAAAAACAGACTGAAAGACAACCTCGCCGTCCATTCGATTGTTACCAGCGGTCACGTTGCCGTTAACCTTCGCTACAGCTTTTGACCACCATTCCATAATCTTGACACAAGGATCACACCGCCTTATTGGAAGTTATAGCTCTACCCGAAACTCTATAGTGCAAACAGCGCCTCTGAGAGTTTTTTTGCTTTCGCTCACATACCTTTGTTTCCCATCCATGTCTTCATATCGACAGATCCTCGACAATTTTCAAGGCGTATATTCTTTCTCAAGCTCTGATTTGATTCTTCGACGTTGATTTGATACTATACTGCCATATGAATCTAAAATTCATTTAAGCTGCCCTCCATAATAATTCCTGTTTATGTATTGTATTTTGGGAAGTTTTCAATGCGGTGAGCATTTTTTTGGAGAAACTCGAGAAGCGAATGAGAAAAAAAATAACTCCTGAGAGAATCAAAAATAACGATGTCGACTACTCGCTCATGGATTTTCTCGAAGAATTGTGGGAAGATGTCGAAACCTCGATATCCAAAGATGATTTGACTCACATATCCAACACCACGGAGCGTACCAAAAAATATGAGGAAAATGTGAGAGAAGTGTTTAATTTTGTGTGCGAAATCTGCTTTCAGACTGCACTGCAATCTCCCCGTTTGAAGAGAATTCTGCAAAGAGCGAATGACAACGAGAAAAATATCATAGAGAACACCATGAAGTCGCACAAGGACAGGATCGATCTATTGCGTGCCGTATGCGTAAGAGAAATATCTGCTGAAATTGAAAAGGGCTTGACCAAACGACAAGCAGCCAAGTCCGTCGTCGGACGCCATAAAAACATCCGGATTCAATTTTTAAGAAGTCGAATGAAAAGTGTGGCCAAAGCCGCATAACATATAATCCTCTTATTATGAAAGTGCCGAAAATACATCAAACCGGAGATCCCGTCAGACTCTATTTGAAGGAAATGGGCAGAATTTCACTGATCACCAGAGAAAATGAAGTGGCCGTAGCGAAACAAATGGAGAGATGTAAAATAAATATCTTCAAATTGCTCTTGCAGACGCGCTATTTATTACACAAAATTTATGAGCTCGAAGACAAACTGATGCTGAATCCCATAAAATTTCACAGATTATTCATTGATAACGAAGAAGATTTGAAAAATTCCAATCTGGATATGAAACTCGATCGGCTATTCCTCGATATCAACAGGATCAAAGATAACCATACGCGATTGAGGGGCCTACCTCGAAGAAAGAAAAACACTCTAAAGCGGGCACGACATATTGTTCAGATCCTTCACGCCATCCAGAGGCTTCATATCAAACCTGAATTTTATGAAGACATATACGAAGATCTCTGCGCCAAGTATAAGGTTATGGTCGAGCTGGACCAAAGTAGAGACGAATTGAACCATCGCAGGTCGAGATCGCGCAGCAAAAAGGCGAAGGCGAGCTGCCAGCAGAAGAAAAAGGGCATCGATAGAATCTACAGGAAATACCGAAGGGAAATCGGCCTCGATACTGAGGGATTGGGAAAAATTCTTCGATCCATATCCGTTGAGAAAAGGACCGAAACACAAGCAAAAAGCGTGTTGGTCCAAGCGAACCTCCGATTGGTCATATCCATCGCGAAAAAATACTTGAAAAGAGGCCTCGATTTTCTCGACCTGATCCAGGAAGGGAACATGGGATTGATCAAAGCCGTAGAGAAATTCGATTACAGACGGGGATATAAATTTTCGACCTATGCCACATGGTGGATCAGACAAGCGATCACAAGAGCTGTCGCAGACCAGGCACGTACGATCCGAATTCCCGTGCATATGATCGAAACCATCAACAGGTTGAATAAGGTCTGTCAACTGTACGTCCAGGAAAATGGGCGCGAGCCCACCCAGGAAGAGATCGCCAAAAAGATGAGGCTCCCCATCAAAAAAGTCCGCAAAATCATGAAGATCGCCCGAGACCCCATTTCGTTGGAATCTCCCATCGGAGAGGATGAGGATAGCTTTTTGAAAGATTTTATCAAGGATGATCGATCACCCGTGCCGGACGATGTTTTCGTTGAGATCACCCGCCGAGAGAAAATAGAAAAGGCACTTGGGTCACTCAACAAAAAAGAGGCGATGGTCTTGAAAATGCGCTTCGGCCTGGGCAGCGGCAATGAACACACCCTGGAAGAAGTGGGGGATCGTTTCCATGTCACTCGAGAGCGAATCCGCCAGATCGAGGCGAAAGCCCTGCGTAAGCTCAGACGCCCGAAATCGCACCAAAAGTTGAGCTCTCTTCTGGATACTGGCGCACCTGACGTATAAATCTATAGGAGGTGATAAACCTGGCATTTGTTTTAGTAAAAAAAGATGAATCTCTGGAGCATGCTCTCAGAAGGTTCAAGAGACAAGTCCAACAAGAAGCCATCATGAGAGATGTCAAAAAAAGCTCTGTCTACCTCAAGCCCGGCGACAAGAGACGGATGAAAGAACACCGGGCATTGAAGCGCATGCGCAGATATCTCCGGCGAAAAAGGGAAAGAGAAATCTGGTGATCCCACAACTTCAGATTCCAATCGGCACTCCCATCGCTCATGCGGATCTCCACATTTCTGCGGTTCTCCATTCGCCGGAAACGGAACTTTTCCCGCCACCACATAAACAAGCTATTTTTTTAGCCACGATTTTAACTCTTTAATTTTTCTATTGATAAGCTTCTGACCGATCTTATAGTTTTCTTCCCAGTCATAAAAAGCGAGCATACGGGCCGGCTCAGGCTCGAAGAGGGGGTTGAGCATGAAAATACGCTTGTCTTCCGGTTCCTTTGCCAGCTGTTCCATCATCATGTAGAATGAATCCATCAAATCTGTAAGGAGCCCCCCGCTTCCTCTCTTTTTTTTACCTCTCCTGAAACCCGTCAGATTGATGGCGATGAGCTTTTTCATACCCCTATCTAATAGAGGTTTCGCCGGGACTGGATCCAGGACGCCTCCATCGATATAGATTGTATTGCCGATTTTGTAAGGTGGAAAAATACCGGGGATGGAAATCGATGCCATGACGGAATCGAGGAGATCTCCTTGGTTAAGATAGATGGGTTTTTTCTGAACAGCGTCCGTTACACAGATATAAAGAGGGATTTTTGCGTCATCGAAGGTTTTGTTACCGAGATAATTTTCAGCTAAAAAATCCCGTATCTTTTTTCCTTTAATTATAGAAGCAGTGGGATTGTTGAGATCGACCAGCTTGAGGAAATCTTTTCGAGTCAAACCTTTAGAGATCTTCATGAATGAATCGACCTCCCCGTGCACTGAATAATACGCTCCTATCAAGGACCCCACACTGGAACCGCTTACGGCGGATATTTCAATGCCTTCCTTTTCCAGCCTCTTGATGATGGGAATAATGGCGTATCCCCGAACTGCACCGCTACCCAATGCGAGCCCGATCTTTTGTTTTGACAATTTTTTCCTCTCTTTTTGTTCTATTTCATTCTAGATGTTCAGCGGTGTTGTTGATTTATACAATTTTTCCTAGCTTTTACTCAAGTTCTTTTTCAATCTCTCAGGATCGCTGTGATCGCTCTTTCGACTAGCTAGGGCGGGATATCAAAGGATTAATGGCCATCTCTCTCCAGCGAAAGTCATACTTTACGGTTCACTCAAGAGGGGAAGGCATGGCCTTCCTCATTATTCAATTGATCGACTTCTTAGGCGATTGTGATATCCTCGTCCAGATATACATCTTGGACCGCATTCAATATCTCAACGCCCTCCTGCATGGGACGCTGGAAAGATTTGCGTCCGATGATCAGACCCATACCCCCCGCGCGCTTGTTGATGACGGACGTGCGAATGGCCTGTGCGAGATCGTCTTTTCCTGCAGAAGCTCCCCCGGAGTTGATCAATCC
>JASFEP010000255.1:0-6648 GCA_050124775.1 Candidatus Aminicenantota bacterium | reverse complement strand
GTTGGCAACAACATATGACATGGCAAAGTTTGCGGCCGCTCTGAGTATCCATGCCAGCGGTTTGTTTTTTCGGTAGAGTTTATTGAGAAGGAGAACATTGAACGCGGTCGCACCAAGCTTGACGGCAGTGAAAAGGTAGATATTTTCGGTGAAGGGCTTCATGGCCGGATTGGCTTCTTCCAGTTCCTCATGCTTCAAAGCTTGAATCGTAAACAGGTAATCCCCAATGTTGAGTGCTGTCAGCGTTATCAAAGATGCCGTGAAAAGTGAGTCCTGGAGTTTAGAGGCTTTTTGTTTCTCCAGTGTGTTTGTATGCGGTCTTAGATTTTCCTCGCTATACGGCATCACAAGTTGCTGAGATTGCTTTTGCGGGAGCTCTGTGAATGTCAAATACATACGATGGGGATGCCCCAATGATAAGGATTTGATCGGGATAGGTTTTAGACCAAAATCAAGGTCCTCTCTACTTGAATCCTTTTGGAGGCTCGAGGAATCCCAAAAATCTTTATTTGCAGCAAAAACTGAAGTCGTAAAGAACAAAAGCACACTCAGTACGGCGAATAATTTCCAATGATAACGTTTGAACAGTTCAAGCGTTTTCATGGCACCCCTCCTGGTTTTTGAGCGCAAATCAGGGGTCGTCGGTGTGAATAATTGGATTCTCACCCACGCCCGTATACTTATTTTGTTTCATATGGTCTCTGTTTCTTTGTTCACCCAACACGCGAAGGGTATCATGAAGGCAGAGGTGAAAATATCGCACTATCCGTGTTTTTACTGAGGTCGATAAACCGTTTTGGGTGTGGACTTTTTATATTTATGAGTGTGGTCAAATGAGTTACAATAGAAAGAGTCAAACACGATGGGGAGAATTTTGAGTCATAGATATCATCAATAAAAGGAGGTTGGGATGAAAAAGTACCAATTTATTTTTCCTCTTGTTTTTGCGCTTTGTTTGGTCTTTGCCTGCCAGCAGGCTGAAGAAATGGCCGAGGATGTGGGTGCCGCTCCATTAACGGATGAAGATTTGGCGGCGATCAAGGCTATGGGGCCTGTCATCGATGAAGCGGGCCTTGCTGGGGACTGGGAAGCCTTTTCCAAAATATTCGCCGAGGATATGCTGATGATGCCTCCCAACATGCCCGTCATCGAAGGACGTTCCGCCTGGATGGAATGGATCAAATCCATGGACGTCAAAATGACTGAGTCTAAGTACGAATTCCAGGAGATCGATGGCTACGGTGATATGGCTTATGCAGTCGCCACTTATACAGAGACTTTCAGTATGGCAGGTGCAGAAGAGCCGATTTATGATGAGGGGACTATATTGGCGATTCTTCGTAAGCAGGCTGACGGTGCCTGGGTCTTTACGCGCTGGATTTGGGCGTCGAAACTTCCCTTGTCTGAATAGCCTGAAGAGATAAATAGATCGTTATCATTCGATCCGCGGATCCGTCGACACAGCCCTATTAAGAACTTTTATTTTTGGCTCGATACAGGCTTCCGATATCCGTTTCGATACGGGCGACACACCCGGCGACAACGACTCACGGAATCCTCAGTACTTCACCAGTTTGACCTTGACGGTGAAGTTGTACGGATTCTCATCGGAGTCGGTGTTCGGAATATTCACATCCACACTAAAATCTCTTTCCCAGCCTACGGGTAATGGGGGGACTGAGTCTCTGACAGTCCGCACTTTGAATGTCGTTTGGCTCACCATCGGGATCGATGGAGCAGGTTGCTGGATCACCTGGAAATAGCGGGCGTCCGGCCCGCTGAGATAGACCCGGTCTGGAGTTCCTGTCAAGTCGAGTGTATCGGTGCCCTTGTTCTCGATCGTGAAAGTGAATTCCCGGCCTATGACAGCGTTCACGGGTTTAGACCCGAAATCTGCGATCGAACCATCCGAAAAATTTCGGTTTCCTAACCGAACATTGATCTCCGGTTTCGGGTTCGCCATCACTGCTTGATAGAGATTCAGCATCCCTTCCGTTGCGCAGATATCGACGAGAGAGGGGAGATGGACGGTGTTTTCAAGAATTCTGGCAATCCGTTCCGCTACGGTCTCAGAAGGAAACACTGAGGCCAACAGAGCGACCGCTCCAGTGACGTGAGGAGTTGCCATGGACGTTCCCATCTTGTAGCTATAGCCATAAAAGCTAGCGGTCCCGATCCCTACGTCGTCGATGAGCCATCCGGGGTATGTGATGGAAAAATCGGAGACGAGATGGAACCTGAACCTGAATTGACCTGTTTTGACGGAATCTGGGATTAGAAAATACCAGGGCATGTACCAGAAAAATGCATGTCCGGAAAAATCGTACAGAGATTCCCAGGTAACGCCTCCGTCTCCCGAGACCTCCACGTAACCGTGGTCACACAGCTCTTCGAAGTACATGGCCGACCCAAAGCCCAGGTACAGATTTTGTCCCACATACGCTGTAAGATCGATGTTCGTGACATTCATCAACCATGAGTCGGTGTTGTCCGAATAGAAAACGCCGGGCGAGTCACTCCAGAAATTAGGCGGACTGGGCGGATCGGGATAACCGGGAAAATCAAAGATCTCCTCATCCGTCGAAATCGCCCAAGTGTTGAGGGTTCCCCCTGTAATCCAGTTGCCGGCTCCTGATTCCATGTCGTCAAAAAAAATATCGCCCGACTCAGGCCAGTAAACAGCGGAGATGGTGCTGAGGATATCCACTCCAGGAGCGGCAATGTCGACACTTGTTTTTCCATAGTTGAAGTACTGCCATCCGTAGTAATCAACGGCTGTCACAGAGATGATGTTGGAACATGTATAGGATGAAGGATAATGCGGGAGTATATCCGTGTCTTCCCAATCGTTCCCAGCCGCCGCGCAGAATATGATCCCGGCCGCCCCCAGCGCATCGATGGCGCTTTCGAACACAGGATCGTAATCGCCCCCGCCAAAGGAGGCGTTGACTGCCACGATATTCTGTCCATAGGTGGTTTTGAGATCGAGGATGTAATTCAAGCACTCGAGTGCATCTGCATCTTCCCCCCAACCTGATGCATCGATGAACTTGGCTCCGATCATTTTTACGTTCCAACAAACGCCGGTCACGCCCACACCGTTATTGCCCGCAGCCCCTATGGTCCCCGCACAGTGTGTGCCGTGGCCGTGATCGTCCATGGGGTCTCCGCTCGAGGTGATCGCATTCATCCCGTGGATATCATCGATATAGCCATTGCCGTCATTGTCGATACCATCGACGACTTCATCGGGATTGATCCATAGATTGGGGATAAGATCGGGGTGGTTATAGTCGATGCCCGTGTCGATCACAGCGACGATGACATCCGAAGACCCTCGATTTATATCCCAGGCTTCGGGAGCATCGATATCGATGTCCACTTCCCCTCCGTTCTGCCCTGTGTTATGAAGCCCCCAGAGGAGGTCAAAAGCCTCATCATCGGGTATAGTGTCTTCGATGCGCAAGTAGTAATTCGGAGAAACGGCCTCGACCTCAGGCAGTTTTTGCATGTCCTGCATAAGCTGTCGAGTGGATCTGTGCTTTGAGTAGAGGTGTGCGTACTCACTGGAATTCGATCGGGTGAGCGCATCGAAAGTCCGAACCACAGTGGCGAAATGGGATTCTGCGATTGAATAGATGACATGCCTTTTCACTCCTGCTTTGAACCTGACCAGCACCTCTCCTTCTTTATAGTCAACACCCGGGTTCATTCTCTCCGCCCTGTCCGGCTTGGATTCAGGTATAGCTGCGTAAAGGAAAAGGCCGATCAAGGTGGCAAAAAGGGTCGTGATAGAAACTCTCCAATAATATCCCCTTTTGTGTTTAGTTTTCGACATGATGGACTTGGCCTCCCTTTTGATTCTTCGAGCCACAGAGACTTATATGTTTGCAAAAACTCAGGATACGTGTCTATCACCTTTTTCGATGAATTTGGGGGTGATATGGGAGGAGGAAAGGTGAGGAGGATTGGCTTTTGACTGCTATTTTCTCAGCTTTTCTTTTTTCATGTGGAAATCCGCAGACTTTCTGGCTTCAAAATAAAACCGGGAGAGGACTTTATGCATCCGTTCTCTGTTAATCTTTTCGAGTGCAGGGGCCTCTTTTGCTATGGGAATTCCCAGATCTTCGAATGAGGGACCTTTGTATTCGGGATAGTAGTGGTTGACAAAGCTTATAAATGCCAGAGACAGCTCCAGCCGCAAGAGTTCAGAGATCGTGAGATCATACCTTGCTGCAACAGCTTCTAAGTACTCTTCCATCCAGTCCGGGAGCACGACTTGGAACTTTTTACTCATTTTGAAACCTCCTGGCTTTCCGATTCGCCCAAGATTATATCATAAAAATCCGTCCTTGAACTTCAATTTCAATGCATTTCTGACCACACGTCTGAAATTTTTTGCCCGTAGAATTTCCTTTATTCAATCCCAAGAGATGAGAAGAAATCATCGTCAGATTCTTCGATAAGGTGGACCTTAAAAAAACTGATTCAATGGGACTTCAGCTGGTGAACGACTTGGTGGATCAATTGGGGGGAACTCTGGAACTCGACTTGAGCGAGGGAACTTCTTACACAATCTCTTTCGAAGCGGGATCATCGAAGTAGACGACGACATGTTCGCAGGATATCGGATTGACTCTGTTGCCTTTTTTGAAGTGGATCGGACCGGATCTTTTGAGTGGGGCTCTGCTTTTACCGTGTAGAGGCTCCGTTTCCCAAGATCAGAGGATTGAAAACGACACGACTGTATTCAGAAGGTACGTCAAATGTCCCTTCTGGGACCCTGTTTTCTTCAACAGCGATGACTTCTTCGCGCGATTTTGTTTCGATACCTTTGACCCGCATCGTGATTTTTGTAAGCACAGGATATCCTTCGATCTTTTGGAATTCTTCGGCAAGATCTTTTGTAAATGGATTCATGGATAAGAGCACTGCATAAAATTTACGAAAGGTTTTTAGATTAATTCCGGTCTCTTTGGATGCCCATATTTCCATCGACATGGGCATATCCATTCCCATCATAGAAATGGAAATATCGGCTGCAAATTTCTGACTTTTCCAGTCCTTGATCAACTTCGTTTCCTGGGTCTCTATGACTGATGAAGTGATCTTCATCACTTGGGTGATTTGTCTCGCTTCCGGTGTCAGGTTCTCTTCGAGACTCACGGGAATGTCCAACTCAGAGTAAGTTTTGTCATTATGATTGAGAACGAAAACTTTGTTCTTATCCAATCGGATAATAATCGAGGTGGTTTTTCCTTCATCCTGGCGCATCTTATTCTTTGAGATCCATGTCGTTCCGTCTTCATTTTGCGATTTTTCTTTTGAACCTTCTAGAATAGTTTTGGTTGTTTGTTTGGTCTTTTTTATCACATGATCGGCATCCGCAGAGATAGGAAGGAGAATGAGTGCAAACACGATAATCGTTAGAAGGAACAGATGAACTCGGTAGGCCATGGTATTCGTATGGGATGAGTGGTTAATCTATCTCATTTTTCCATCAAAATCAAATGGATTTCTTCCTATCACGAGCTTTCGGGATACCGCCTAAATACAGGTTGATAACGATTATTAATACGAGAATCACTCCGATAATACTCCAAGTCACCTTTTCATTGACAGTCGCCCAGACGCCCGCACTGACCGGACTCACGTAGGGAGCTTTCGGGTCGATTTTGGCCAGGACTTGCAATTTTATGGTCTCATCCCAATTGTATGGTGATTTTTTGAGTGTCTGTCCGAAGTATTTTTCCAGGATGAGGTTTTCTTTATATGCGATAAGAAAATTTTCTTTTCGGACAGGCTCTTCATCTGAGGATTGGGCCCTCCCTAAACGTTTATCCCGCCGAAATATGTGAACACGTATTTCATGGAGAAATGGAGCTACGCCTCCTGGAAAGATGCGTAAATACTCTGCATAATCCTTGAATTGCCACTTGCGGAGGATGTTCCCGAATTCGTCCGCTCTAAAACGATCGATATTTTTTAGTTCTTCGAGCGTCAGACGCGAGAAAAATATCCCGATATCCGGGTCTCTGTGCTTGAATTTGAATTCGCTCATCGCTTCCTGGCTCCTCAGTCCGGAAAGGAAGGGAAGGGCTTCAGTGTATTTTTTCACTCGCTGGGGAGTGTTTGAGAGACAAAGCCCCAGGAGAAGCAAGTTCGCTGCCAACAATACAGAGACGATCCTGATGGATCTGGGCTGGACCTTTCCATATGATAATTTAGGCCTGACTCCCTTCCAGAGGAGGATTTGAAAAAGACCACAGGAGAGCGCATTGAGGCCTACATCTCGCAGGTCGAAATAGCGGCCGGGAACGATCCACTGGAGGATCTCATCGAAGGTTCCGATGATTATCCCCAAAAGGAATGAAGCCAGATAAATGCTTTGATCTCCGATGTGATGACGAAAGGCTCTAAAGAGGAAAAATCCCAGCAGCCCATATTCGATAAAATGTATGGCTTCTTCTGGATTCGCCCACAGCTTGATCGTGAAGTACACGTAAATCGCCGATATGAGACCTAGCCAGATGTAATTTGACAGGGCACGGATTTTGAGCCGGAAATAAAGAATATAGGCAAGGGCAAGAAATGTAGCCGCCGCGGAAAAGAGCACGACGTATCCGAAAAACGAGCGTCCTACATGAG
>JASFEP010000254.1:0-6651 GCA_050124775.1 Candidatus Aminicenantota bacterium | reverse complement strand
GGGTCACAGAGGTCGAAGTCGTGATGGAAGTGACAACCCTGGAAGAAGAGGTCACCGTCACGGCCGAATCGCCGGTGGTCGATGTGGAAACCTCGAAGGTGAGCGTCAATTACGGCGCGGAATTCCTGGCGACCATCCCCATGAACCGGGACCTCTACGGGATCCAGAATTCCATTCCGGGGGCTGTTTCAGAAGGAGTCGATTACCGCCGGACCTCCTCCATACTGGGAGGAACGGTCAGAAGCCAGCTCTATCAGCTGGACGGCGTCCCGATGAACGACCCCGCCACTTTCTATCCTATGGCTAACATCAACGTCGATGTCTATGAGGAGATCGAATTCGGGATCGGCTCTCTTCCGGCCGAGGTAGGACAGGCGGACTCTGTCGTCGTCAACATCGTCACCAAGAGCGGAGGAAACAAATATTCGGGAAGTCTATCTGCCTATTACAGCGCTGAGAGCCTGGTCAACCAGCTGCTGAGTCCAGAGGACTTAGAAGCGGTCGGTGTCAATGCTCCCGAATCCTACAAAGATTACAAGGACGGCACCTTAAGCCTCGGCGGACCTATTGTTTCGGATAAACTCTGGTTCTTCCTCAACGGCCGCCGCCAGCTCTGGGCTCGGGACAATCCCCAGACGTACGATGTCCGACTACGAAGGATCGAATTGCGAGAGAGGGAATTCACCCCTGAAGAACTCCAGAAATTCGACATCGAGCATGAGGAGTGGATGGGCTTCGGCAAGCTGACCTTCCAGATCAACCCCAATATCCGGTACATGGGCATGTACCACTGGAACAATATCTATGAACCCGTCTACCAGAACAGGACGAGCAACACTTATTCTTTTGCTTGCACCATCGTCTGGGATTATGAGAACAGCCACACCACAACACACCAGCTCAACTGGGTCCTGGACCAGAACACGTTCCTCGATGTGCGGGGAACTTATATTTACAGGCACTTCCCCATCCTTCTGCGGCCTGAGTACAAGGATAACTATTTCGTCTACGACAGGGAGGAGCAAGTCAGGTGGGGAAACTCCTATTATGGAGACGATTACATCCGGAAAAAAGCCCTCGCCTCGATCTCGATGACCCACTTCGCCGACGAACTCTTCGGCGGAAGCCACGAATTCAAGATCGGGGGAGAGTTCGAGCACACGGTGTACGGACTCGACAGGTACAAGGGCTACGAGCCGGGAGACAACCCCTACTACACCTACTGGAGAGACTACAACGCCGGGAATAAATATTACTATTCGACCTCTGGCGAGCGAGGCCGGCTGAGAATGCGTCCCTTCGCCGAGCGAGGCGTCGTGTGGAAATACGACAACACCCGCCGTTGGTCTGCATTCGTTCAGGACAATGCGGTCTTCGGCAGGCTGGCGGTCAACGTCGGTCTCCGTTTCGACTACGGCTACCAGTACGAACCCGAGCAAACACGGCCCGATATGAGCTATAATGTCGGCCCGGAATTCATGAATCCCGAGCTCAATGATCCGAATCCCAACATCCTGCTCGAAGCGTTGAACGATCAGTATCACAACGATGATAGCATAGAGTTCAACGAAGTCTCCGCTCTCGATGCGATCACAACTCCCTGGAGAAAGATCGTCGAGTTCACGACGCTATCGCCGAGGATCGGGATCGTTTATGACCTCTTCGGCAACGGAAAGACAGCGCTCAAGGCTTCTTTCAGCCGTTACTATGAACCCATATGGTCCGCGAAGTACAACGCTGCCAACATCATGAGCGGCACGGCTATGAACTGGTACTGGTACGATGCGAACAGCAACGGCTTTATGGACCTTCCCTTACCCGATGGCCGGTATGGCGCACCCGCCGATCCCCAGTATACCGACGAAGACGGAGATTATTACAGGTTAACCAGTTATGACGTCCAAGACCCCAATTTCACCTACTATCCCGATAATTTGAAGGCACCCTATATGCATGAATTTATGGCAGGCATCGAGCACGAGCTGGTCCCAGACTTCAAGGTTGGACTCCAATTCGTCTACAAACAGAACAAGAACATCGTCGAAGACGTGGATAAGAACAACGGTTATGATGCCAGCGCAACCGATGACCAGGGACGGCCTATCTGGCTTCCATACGACTTCATCGATCCCGGATACGACGGCGAGTGGGGGACATCGGATGACCAGAATTTAACCATCTACGGCTTAGCGGAATACGCGCCCACACGGGCTTACGAAGGCGCGAATCCTCCGGAAGCCAAGAGGGAATACACGGCTCTGATCCTGACCTTCAACAAGAGGATGACGAACCGGTGGCAGCTGCAGGGCTCGATCATGTACTCTGCCTTCAAAGGCAATGCTGATCCCGGATACAGCGCCACAGAGGGTGAGTCGAGCATGTTCGACAATCCCAACACGCTGATCAACAGCTATGGGCGCCTGGATTTCGACCGCCCCTGGCAGGTCAAGCTCATGGGATCGATCATACTCCCCTACGACATTATCTTCACCGGGTATTTCCAGCACCGCTCAGGCACTCCTTGGGCAAGAACGATTTCGCGTGTGTATTTCCCCCCGGAAATCGACACTCAGGACAGCTATGATGATGTATGGGCCGAGCCCAATGGAGCCCGAAGAAATCCCCCCTACACCATGTTCGATATGAGGCTTGAGAAGACATTCAATATCAGTGACTTCGGCAAGCTGGGTCTCATCGTAGACGCCTTCAACCTCTTCGGACGAAGCGGCTACAACATCAGCCAGAATCCCAATCCTTATATCTGGCCCTACAGAGATCCTCCGGAGTACGAATTGGATTCAGACTATGGAATGCTGACCAGCGCCTACGGTGTCCGTTCTATCCGTTTCGGAGTGAGGTTCACTTTCTAGTCGAAAAAGAGCGAACTGTTTAAGTAGATACAAAAAGAGGGAGGGGCAAAGTCCCTCCCTCTTTCCCCCCAGAATCCAAAAATTTCTCTTCCCTGAGGGGAAGAAGTATCCCCAATACCATGATGGATGACGATCGGAGTGGTCCAATTGGTGGTCCGAAAACACGCTCAGTTTCCTCTTCAAGGAAACTTCACCCGGATCCGAGCGTCCCTCACATTCCCCTATGGGTCATGCACCATGCCCTTGCTCTTCTCACGGTTTTCTCCACCACACGATTGAACCGCTCAATAGCGTGAATACGTTTGCTTGCTATCATACTTTTGGAAATTCCTTCCTCAGGTGAAGAAAAATTTTTTGTTTTCCGCTAGAATTATAGGTTGAGCGAAAATATTACTAGAGATGGATCTCTTGCAGATCATGGACATCGATAAGACCCTGAGAATACGAATGCGGCGCTTACAAAGAGATTATTTTTTTATGCGGCTCTGTCTAGTTCTTCTGTTTTATCTTGTTATTTTTATTCCTCCATTTTTGACCTCTCTTACGAAAGCAGAGGCAAAACTCAATATCCTCCTTATCACCATAGATACGCTCAGGGCCGACAGGTTGAGCTGTTACGGCAGCCGAAGTCTCCAAACTCCGCAGATCGACCGGCTCGCCGAAAAAGGAACGCTCTTTGCCAGGGCTTTCGCCAACACATCGACCACACTGCCCTCGCATGCGAACATTCTTCTGGGAACCACTCCCAACTATCACGGCGTCCATGAAAATCTTAACTTTGTCGTCCCTGAAGAGCTTGTGACACTGGCCGAGCATCTCAAAAGCAATGGCTATGCCACCGGAGCCTTCGTGGGTGCCTACCCTCTCGATGCGAGGTTCGGGCTATCCCAGGGATTCGATGTCTATGATGATGAATACAGCCGCATTCACTCGGTCAATCTCGCCTCTCTGGAAAGAAACGCCGAAGAGGTGGTCGGATCTGCCCTCGCATGGCTCGTGGGACGGAGATCTCCCTGGTTTCTTTGGATCCACTGTTGGGATCCGCATACCCCCTACGAGCCTCCTGAGCCCTTCAAGACACAATATAAAGATAAACCGTACGATGGTGAGGTGGCTTACGTCGATTCCGTTTTGGGAAAGCTCTTCGACCATTTGGATGAGAACAACCTCTTCGAATCAACCTTCCTTATTTTTACCGGAGATCACGGCGAATCCTTGGGCCAGCATGGCGAGAAGACTCACGGTTATTTCGCCTACAACTCCACCACCTGGATCCCCCTCATCATGGTCCATCCGGAAGCTTCGCCACGGCATGTCGAACACTATGTGAGCCACATAGACATATTCCCGACCGTCTGCGATGCTCTGGGGATCGAACAGCCCTCTTTTCTTCAAGGAAAATCCCTCCGCCCGGCTTTGAGGGGGAAAAAACTGCGTGAACTGCCGATCTACTTCGAATCCCTTTATCCCTATTACAGCCGCGGATGGGCTCCGCTTCGAGGGTTTATCCTCAAGAAGAAAAAGTTCATCGACGCTCCCATTCCCGAGCTCTATGACCTGGACCGTGATTTTAACGAATTCGAAAACCGATTGGAACAAAACAATGTGGCCAAATGGAGATCGGAGCTACAAGAGATCATCGTCAATCTGACTCCGTCTGAAACAGTGGATGCCTCCCGGTCCGTCGACCGGAAAACACGCGAGAGACTCGCCAGTCTGGGATATGTCTCGAGCAAAGGAACCGCGCAAAAAACAAATTTTGGCCCACAGGACGATATCAAGGTCCTTCTTCCTTATATCAACAGGACCGACGAAGCCCTGGAACTCTACGAAGAGGGAAAACAGGAAAAAGCCATCGCGCTCTTGAAGGAAATTTTAAAAGAGAGAAAAGACATCGATATCGCCTACAAGAACCTGGCCGCCATCTACACAGAGACAGGACGGAAAGAAGAAGCTCTTTCGACCTTAGAGCAAGGCCTAAACGCCTTGCCTGCAAATTACGAGATCTTCATCGAATACATGAAGGGGCTCATTTCCGCCGAAGAGTACGACAAGGTCATCGCCGCCTTCGAAAGATCACGCATCAGGGAAGCCGAATACGATCCGGAAATTTGGAGCAATCTCGGGACGGCCTATGCCGGAAAAGGGCTCTTCGAGGAGGCGATCAAAGCTTTCGAGATGGGCCTTTCCCTGGACGACAAACATCCCGAGCTCTACAACAACCTCGCCAATGCCTGCTATTCTTACGGTATCCAATCGAAGGATGCTTTTCTTTTTTCGAGATGTTTCGAATATTACAAAAAAGCCATCGAACTCGATCCCGGATATGCCGTGCCTTACTACGGATTGGGTCATGCATACCGCCAACAGGGAAATCTGGGAGGAGCGATCTACTGCTGGGAAAAGGCTCTGGAAGCGGACGCGGACTTCAGGAGGGCCCGTTTCGACCTCGCGATGGCCTATCTGTCCTCAGGCAATAAGGTCAAGGCATGCGAGGTATTCGGCGAGTATAAAAAACGTTACTACCACCTCATGCCCGCTGCTGATAGAGAACGATTGGATGCGCTCCTCAAAGAGTGCCGGAAATAACCCGAGATTCTCTGAGCTCCGACCGGAAAATTCATCTAAAAAAAGTCAAAAAATTGAAGACAATCCAATTATTTGAATCATCCACAGTTTGAACGATTCCCTATAGAGTTTTAAGTTATTCATATTAATGAAATTACAACTATTCCCCTGTTGGTACAAAAATTGCACTTTATTATGTAAATTATAAAAGCTTAGCAAGGAGGTGTCTAAAGGGGGTTTTCAAACACATCAAAATGTTTCTGTTTTCCCTACCCTTGTGAAAGGCGGGAAGGGGGTCCTGCGAAAGCAGGCTATGAAAACGTCTTAAATCAAGGAGGAACAATTGATCAAAAATTCATTTAAAATTTTGATGGTTCTACTTCTGACCATCGGAATTACCTCTCTCGCAACCGCTCAGGGCAGACTGCAGGGTTCCGTCACGGGAAAAGTCTCTGATAATGATGGCAACGCTCTCCCAGGATGCACGATAACTCTTGAAGGGCCGGCTTTACAGGGTCAGATGACCTTTGTGTCCACCGAAACCGGCACCTATCGTTTTCCATCTGTCCCGCCCGGAGAAGAATACCAGCTCACCTTTGAAATGCCCGGTTTCAAGACTGTGGTCCGAACGGGCTTAAAAGTCAGCGTCGGAAAGACCACGAACATCAACATCATGCTGGAGATGAGCACGCTGGAAGAAGAGGTCACAGTCGTCGGGGAATCTCCCACTGTTGACGTCAAAGTCTCTAAAACTGCTGTCAACTATTCTAAGAGCTATATCTATAACATCCCGATGGCTCGAGACCTTTACGAAGTCCTCAATTCCATGCCTGGCTCTGTGTCTGAAGACGTGTCCTATCGCCGTACGTCCTATATGGCAGGAGGGACTGTTCGAGGCAATCAGTATTCGATCGATGGCGTGACTATCAACGACCCGGTGGTTATGTATCCCATGACCAATATCAACATCGATGTTTACGAAGAAGTCGAAATGGGTATGTTCGGTCACACCGCAGATGTCAGCCTTGCAGACGGAGGCTACGTCAATATCGTAACTAAATCCGGGGGAAATTCATTCCATGGAGGAGGCACGGTCGAATACTACAATGAGGACATGCAGAAAGGACTGCTCAGTGAGGAAGATCTGAATGCTGTCGGCCTTACAAAACCCTCAGGCTGGAACAAATGGCAGGATTTCTCTCTATTCCTGGGT
>JASFEP010000253.1:0-6692 GCA_050124775.1 Candidatus Aminicenantota bacterium | reverse complement strand
TTCCTGACCTTCCTGTAGGGGGTTTCCACAAATCCGAATTCATTGACGCGGGCGAAGCTGCTCAAAGATGAGATCAGTCCGATGTTGGGACCCTCGGGAGTTTCGATAGGACAGATGCGCCCATAATGAGAGGATTGAATATCTCTGACCTCAAAACCGGCCCGTTCTCGGCTCAATCCTCCGGGACCCAGAGCACTCAGCCTCCGCTTGTGTGTCACTTCAGCTAGGCTGTTGATCTGGTCCATAAACTGAGAGAGTTGCGAGCTCCCGAAGAACTCCTTCAAGGCAGCAATTACGGGTTTGGAATTGATGAGGTCTTGCGGCATGGCTGATGCCAGGTCTGTGGCGACAGTCATTTTCTCCTTAATGGTTCTTTCCATACGGGTCAAGCCGATCCGGAACGCATTCTCCACCAACTCTCCCACAGACCGAACACGGCGGTTTCCCAGGTGATCGATATCATCCACCTCCCCCTCACCAGCACGAAGACGCAACAGATATTTGATGACCTCCACAAAATCCATAGGGGTTAGGGTTCGTTCATCAAGAGGCGTGTCGAGACCGAGTTTGATATTCATTTTGAGGCGCCCTATCCGAGAAAAATTATACTTCTGAGGATTGAAGAAGAGGTTATGAAAAAGATTGTGCGCGCTCTCCATTGTGTGAGGTTCGCCCGGCCTTAACTTTTTATAGATCTCGCCCAGCGCCTGGTTCGTATCCTTGTTGACATCCTTGCGAAGGGTGTTGGAAACGATCTCACCGACAGTCTCTTTTTCAGGGAAAAAGATCTCGAAGGGCTCATTCGTTTCGATGAGTTTTTCCATCTGTTCTGCACTGATGCTCTCATTGGGCTTGACCACATCTTTAATATCGGAAGCACAGCGGGCACCATCGAATTCTTTGGGTGCGAGAACCACATGACTAACCTTGACTTCCTTCAGCTTGAGATACAGTTCCTTGGTCAGCTTTTTCTTGGCCAGAGCCATTTTCCTCTTTGTTTTGGGATTGATAACATCTTCTTCAACAACTTTGCCGATCAGTTTCTCTTCCAGCTCCCACATGAGCTTCCCCTTTCGGGGGTTGATCTTGTACATATCATAGAAGAGATGTAAAATTTCCTCATCGGACCCGAATCCAAGCGCTCTCAAAAAAACACTGGCCAAAAATTTCTTCTTCCGGTCCAGCCGAACGAAAAGATTGCCCTTCGCATCGTACTCGAACTCGACCCAAGCGCCTCTGTAGGGAATAATTTTTCCGATAAAAAATCCCTTGCTATCTCCGGGTCTGAAGAACACGCCTGGGGATCTTTGCAATTGTGAAACGACAACACGCTCAATGCCATTGAAAATAAAGGTCCCTTTATCCGTCATCAGCGGGAAGTCGCCAAAGTACACTTCTTGTTCCTTGATGTGTTTCAAGCGCTTCGCTTTTGTTGTCGGATCCTTCTCCCATGATATCAACCTGACTTTGATCCGCAGAGGGATGGAGTATGTGTACCCTTTCTGGAGGCATTCGATCGGGCTGTACTTCATCTTTAGCTCGACTTTATCGCCACAGTGATCACAAAGGGGGATCTCGATCTTTTTAATCTCCCCGCAATAGGGACAGATCTCCCTATCTGTTAACTCGATATTCGGAGGCAACAGCGTTCCACATCCATTACACCGGCGTCTGGAATTCTCTACACCTTTTAACCGGCCACATTTACATTCCCAATTCCCGATGGAATAGCTAATAAAGTCCAGCTGGGTTGTTTCTTTAAAATCAGAGACTGGAAAGATATCCTTGAATGCCGATTGAAGTCCGATCTCCTTCCTCTCATCGGGCAGCAGATCCATCTGAAGGAACTCTGCGTATGACGATTTCTGGATATCCAACATGTCAGGCATAGGAAATGCCCTTTTGATTTTAGAGAAATTGACTCTCTCCCGATAATGATTCATTGATTCTTTTGCCATAATCCTCTCTCAGAAGGCTTTAATTTTGTAAGGCAATACACTCAGTAAAAACCGCATTTTTGTTACTGTATTTCTATGACAGCCCCCACCTCTTCGAATTTTTTCTTGATTTCCTCTGCTTCATCCTTCGAAACGCCTTCTTTGACGGGCTTGGGTGCACTATCTACCAGATCTTTAGCCTCTTTCAAGCCTAGACTCGTTACCTCTCTCACTGTTTTGATGACGTTGATCTTTTTGTCCCCGATCTCTTTCAAGACGACATTGAACTCAGTCTTCTCTTCCTCAACCTGGGTTTCAGCTTGAGGCGCTGCAGCTCCTACAGCGGCGACAGGCATAGCAGCAGCACTGACTCCATATCTCTCTTCGAATTCTTTGATATAATCAGCAAGCTCTAAGACTGTCAGATTATCCAGATGTTCGAAGAATTGGTCCTTCGTCAACGTCGTTGATTTTTCTTTTTTGCCTTTAGCGGTTTCCTTTGCATCATTTGTTTGTGCTTTGGCCATTTTAACCTCCAACCCTATTTTTTTGATTTGAGTTGACTCAACATACTGCCCATGCTACTGAATGGGGCCTGCCAAGCCTTTAATAATTGTGTTAATGGATAAGCCATTAAAAATCCGAATTTCGCCAACAAATCTTCTCGAGAAGACAGGTTGGCGATTGTATGAAATTCTTCGCCAGGAAGATATCGTCCTTCTACGACTCCCGCCTTGACCTTCAGGAGCTTGTGCCTAGTGGAAAAGTCCTTGATCAAACGGGCTAAACCCACAGGATCCTTCGGAGCAAATGCGAGTGCGGTCGGTCCGTTGAATTGCTCTTTCAATTCCTCTGGAAAATTTTCCTTTAACGCTCTTAGCGCCAATCGATTTTTGACTACTTTGAAAACATAGGAGTTTTTACGTAATTCTCTTCGTAACTCCACGGCCTTGGAAACGGGCATGTTCACAAAATCCACAAGATAAAACGACTCATAGTTGTCAAAGTCTTTGTTGAGCTCTTTAACAAATAATTCCTTCTTTTCTCGAACAACACTCACTTTGTCTTCTCCTATTTTTCAACGACACTGTCTGCCATCTTCAGGGAAGGTCCCATTGTCGAAGAAATGTAAATATTCTTTATGTATTTTCCCTTAGCCGCAGGGGGCTTCGCTTGAAGGATGGCCTGGAGAAACGCTTTGATGTTAGCAATGAGTTTCTCATTCGTGAAAGACAGCTTTCCGACCGCAGAGTGGACGATGGCTGTTTTATCTACGCGAAACTCTACACGCCCTGCTTTGATCTCATCAACAGCCTTCCCAACTTCAAAGGTCACAGTTCCAGATTTGGGGTTTGGCATGAGCCCCTTGGGTCCAAGGATACGACCCAGCTTGCCCACACTGCGCATCAAATCAGGCGTGGCGATGAGGGCATCGAAATCAGACCAGCCTTTGGAGATCTTTTCGATCATTTCTTCACCACCAACAAAATCAGCGCCTGCCTTCTCAGCTTCTGTAACCTTCTCGCCCGAAGCGATCACACACACTTTTTTGGTTTTTCCCGTCCCGTGCGGAAGGACAACCGTTCCGCGCACCATCTGATCCGAGTGTTTTGGGTCTACCCCTAAGCGGATTGCTATGTCCACGGTTTCATCAAAATTGGCATAGCCGATTTCCTTCATGAGGGCAATGCCTTCTTCCAGAGAGAACTCTTCCTTTTCCCTCAGAGCTTTAGCGTTAGTGTATTTTTTTCCTCTTTTAGTCACCGACGATCTCCAATCCCATATTTTTTGCTGTGCCCTCTATGATCTTTTTGGCCGCCTCAACATCATTCGCGTTTAGATCCGCCATCTTCATTTTTGCGATCTCTTCCAATTGTTTCTGTGTGACTTTACCTACCTTCTCCTGGTTCGGCGTGCCGGACCCTTTGGCGATCCCGCATGCTTTTTTTAATAGATAAGAAGCTGGCGGCGATTTAAGTATAAACGTGAAGCTTCTGTCCTTAAAGACGGTTATGATGACGGGGATGATCGTTCCGGCCTCCATCTTGCTGGTTTTTTCATTGAACTGCCGCACAAAATCCATGATGGCCACATTGTGCTGACCGAGCGCCGGCCCCACGGGAGGAGCAGGACTCGCTTGGCCCGCTTCGATCTGGAGTTTTATCGTTGCTACCACTTCTTTGGCCATTTTGCCTCCTAAATTTTCTCCACTTGTAAAAATTCCAGCTCCACAGGCGTCGACCGACCGAAGATCGTAACAAGCACTTTAAGCGTGTCTCTTTCGCTGTTCACTTCTTCCACAATACCGTTAAAGTTATAAAAAGGACCGTCGATAATGCGTACGGCTTCTCCCTTTTCAAAAGAATGCTTGGGTTTGGGCTTTTCAGAAGTGGTCTCCATGTGCTCAACGATCTGCGAAACCTCATCCTTGCTCAAAGGTGAAGGCCTTTTTCCCGAGCCCACAAATCCTGTGACCTTTGGTGTTTCGCGGATGATCAACCAGTTTTCGTCAGTCATTTCCATCTCAATCAGAATATAACCAGGGTAGGACCTTTTTGTGGAAACGACCTTTTTCCCACCCTTGATCTCGACGACGCCTTCGGTGGGAATGATGATCTTTCCTATCTGTTCTTCGATGTTCAACTCAGCTGCCCTTTGCCGGATAGACTCCGCGACAAACTTTTCAAATCCTGAATACGTATGTACAACATACCAATTTTTTTCCATCATTAAACTCAACTCATCAAAATATTGCTTGTATCTGAGAAATCACCCATGAGAAGATCAAATCCATCAAATAAAGGTAAAAGCCGAAGAACAAGGTGGCGATAATAACCACTATAGTCGTGCTGTAGACCTCGTTGCGCGAAGGCCATGTCACCTTTTTCATTTCCGCTCTGACTTCCTTTAGAAAAGGACCGATACGCTTATACCATCTCACTTTTTGAGTCATTCTTTTTCCTTTTGACCATTCATGTTCTCTGGGATCCCTCGTTAACCTCCCCTTCGGGATGCTCTTTACTTTACGAGATATCGAACTTCAATATCATATGGCAGGTGAGGCAGGACTCGAACCCGCAACCTTCGGTTTTGGAGACCGATGCTCTAGCCCGTTGAGCTACTCACCTACCGCTCTATCTTTCCTCCATGTTTGTCTTGTATCGCTTGCTCTGTAACACGTTTCCGGAACTTGAACTCAAGCTATCAGCAGCGACGAACCAGGAGTCCGTGCTTTTGACTATTTTACCTCCTTGTGCAAAGTGTGTTTTCTGTCGAACTTGCAGTATTTCTTCAGCTGGATCTTCTCTGTTTGTTGCTTTTTGTTCCGTGTGGTTGTGTAGTTCCGTCTTTTGCATACTGTGCATTGCAGAGTTACTATTTCCCTCATCGTTACTCTCGTTTATTTTTTTTTGTCATTCTTGGTCTAATTCCTGTCCTCAACGGGGAACGAATCCTCTATCTTTAATTCGTTCTTTCTCCTTTATCTTAATCTTATGCGGTCTGTACTGGTGGGGGAAAGGCCCCTGCATATTCTCCTTTAATCGAGGATCTCCGTCACCGTTCCCGCTCCAACTGTCCGCGACCCCTCTCGAATCGCAAACTTCAAACCCTTCTCCATCGCCACCGTCGTTATCAACTCAATCTCCAAATTCACATTGTCCCCAGGCATCACCATCTCCACTCCACCCGGCAACTTCACTGTCCCCGTCACATCCGTCGTCCGAAAATAAAACTGCGGCCTGTACCCAGTAAAAAACGGCGTGTGCCGTCCCCCCTCTTCCTTCTTCAATGCATATATCGAAGCCTTGAACTTCGTGTGCGGCGTAATCGACCCTGGCTTCGCCAACACCATCCCACGCTCCACTTCATCCTTATCCGTCCCACGCAACAAAATACCAACATTGTCCCCAGCCTGCCCCTCATCCAATATCTTCCGGAACATCTCTACACCCGTCACAACTCGCTTCCGCGTCTCCCCAAATCCGACTATCTCCACCTCCTCACTCACCTTGACCATCCCTCGATCCACTCGCCCCGTCACTACCGTCCCACGCCCACTGATCGAAAATATGTCCTCAATCGGCATCAAAAACGGTAAATCCACCAACCGCGTCGGCTCCGGTATATACGCATCCACCGCATCCATCAACTCCAATATCGACTTGTTCACCTCCGCATCAGGATCCCCATCCGACTCCAACGACTTCAACGCACTCCCCCTTATAACCGGTATCTCATCCCCAGGAAACTCGTACTTCGTCAATAACTCACGTACCTCCAACTCCACCAAATCCAATATCTCAGGATCATCCACCAAATCCGTCTTGTTCATGTACACAACGATCGCAGGCACATTCACCTGCCGCGCCAACAATATGTGCTCCCGCGTCTGCGGCATCGGCCCATCATCAGCCGCCACCACCAATATCGACCCGTCCATCTGCGCCGCACCCGTAATCATGTTCTTTATGTAATCCGCATGCCCAGGACAATCAATGTGCGCATAATGCCGATTGTCCGTCTCATACTCAATGTGCGCTATCTGTATCGTTAAACCCCTCTCCTTCTCCTCAGGCGCATTGTCAATCTGATCGTAATCTATAAACGATACCTGCTCAGACTTCCTGTTCAATACCTTCGTTATCGCCGCCGTCAACGTCGTCTTCCCATGATCCACATGCCCAATCGTCCCTATGTTTAAATGCGGCTTCGTCCTCTCAAACTTTGCCTTAGCCATTCGCCTTACCTCCTAAT
>JASFEP010000252.1:0-6718 GCA_050124775.1 Candidatus Aminicenantota bacterium | reverse complement strand
GAAATTCGGGGCCAGAATCCTTGCCACCAACCTCGGGGGAAAAAATCTGTTCTGGAACAATCCCGATGTTCTTTCGGGACAAGGGGGGCAGCGCTCCTGGGTATCGCCCGAGGGGGGAGACAATGGATTTCTATTCACGCCCGACTGGACGGGAACAAGGGATTTTTCCATGATGGACCCGGGGCATTATGTAAGAGTGGATAAGGAGGAGGATGGCGACCGGATCGGTTTTAAAAACACCTTCGAGACGACCTCGAACGATGGACAGTATAGCTATAATCTGACTTTGATGAGGGAGTTCTCTCTCGAAGAGGATCCGCTCAAAGGCAACGCTAATTTTGAGGGTCTGGATTACTTACACCTGGGGATAGATTTTGCACACGCACTCCTCAATAATTCGGAGGAAACATTGGATAGGATTTTAGACCTGTGGTGTTTGATTCAGGTTCCTCCCAAGGGCACCATGCTGGTTCCGGTGGACGATGTGAGCGATGATGCCTGGCGCGGCAACTATTTCGAGCCTATCCCGGAGGAGTACGTCCGAGCGAATTCCGATTCCTTTTCTTATTTTGTCCATGGGAGCCGGCGTTACAAGGTGGGTATCCGGCCCCAATCGGCCAGGGGAGTGATCGCGTATGTTTTCGACACGGATTTGGATAAGGCCTCCATGGTTTTTATGACCTTCCCTGTAAAGGCCGAGATTGGGTATGTGGACCGCCCGAAAGTGGAGCAGGAGACCAACGGCGATGCCATCCAGATCTACAGCCATCTCGAGGAGGGGGCGCTGGCCTTCGGCGAGCTGGAATGCCACTCCTGGGGTTTGATGCTCGAGCCCAATGGTGAAGAAGCCTTCCCCATAAAGATCCACATGTACAGAGCCCCATTGGATGTGCTGAAGAAGATCGGGAGCGAGCTCATCTGTCCGGGGTTTGAGAAGGCGTATCTTTTTGATCCCTCTTCTTAGAAAGGACTGTTCTCACCGTTTTTTTTTTTGATCAGCACAAAAAACCTTGGAAAGGACGTATTTCTATGCTATTATATTTCGTTATTTGGCGAAATGTAGGAATAAAGAGGTTTCAATGAAGTCACAATTGAAAGCATTCAGGGCCCTCGGCGATAAAAACAGGTTGGCGATCGTCAAGATGCTGGAGATCAAACCCATGTGTGTGTGCGAGATCACAGCGGCACTGGACCTGGCGCCATCTACCGTTTCCAAACATCTCAGTCTTCTCAATGAAGCCGGATTTATCCAGGATCGTAAAGAGGGAAAGTGGGTGAATTATTCCCTTGTTTCTGATCCGTCACCGTTCGTCGCAGAGATGATGCAGATTTTGCGTTATGCTCTCGAAGGTGATTCCGAACTGCTCCCTTACCTGGTGAAAGCCCGGCGAGCTGACAGAAGGGATATTTGTGGCTGACTTTATTCGTGTTTCAATGAATAAGTATTTGTGGAGTCTCCAACTATGAAAGAGTGGAAGATCCTTCTCATTTTTATTCTCGTGTTCGTGGCCGCTTATTTTGTGCCTTTAGAGAGCGGGCGTTTTCAGAACGGCTTGTTCGAGGGTTTCGCACTCCTAAAGGAGTATGCACGGCAGCATGTCCTTTTCTGCCTCATCCCGGCGTTTTTTATCGCGGGCGCCATTTCTGTGTTCGTGAGCAAAGAGTCGGTCATCAAATATTTCGGAGCGAAGGCGAAAAAGACGGTTTCTTACAGCATCGCATCGGTTTCGGGGTCGGTTTTAGCTGTGTGCTCCTGTACGGTCCTTCCGCTCTTTGCTGGGATCTATATGCGCGGAGCGGGTATCGGACCGGCCACGGCGTTCCTTTATTCCGGTCCTGCCATCAATGTCTTGGCCATCATCCTCACGGCCAAAGTTCTGGGCGCAAAGCTCGGTCTGGCGCGGGCTGTCGGGGCTGTTCTGTTCGCGGTCATCATCGGACTGCTCATGCATTTCATTTTCCGAAGAGAGGAGGCGAACCGCCAAGTCGAGGATATGGAGACTATCGGCGGAGAGCATGAGGAGAGGCCGCTCTGGAAAACGGCGCTCTATTTCGCCGCAATGATCGGTTTTCTCGTCTTCATCAACTGGGGAAAGCCAACGGAAACTTCGCTGTCATTTTGGACTGCGATCTACCAGGGAAAATGGATGATCAGTGGAGGCCTTCTTTTGGTTATTCTTTGGTTGACTTGGATATGGTTCAAAAAGGAGGAGCGCAAAGAATGGGTGGATTCGACCTGGATCTTCGCCAAGCAGATACTCCCCCTTCTTTTTGCCGGCGTTTTGGTGGCGGGCTTCCTGCTCGGACGCCCGGGCCATGAGGCGCTCATTCCTAACGAGTGGGTGGAGCGCCTGGTGGGAGGAAATTCTGTGGGAGCCACGCTGTTTGCATCGGTAGCAGGGGCACTGATGTACTTTGCGACCCTGACCGAAGTACCGATCCTGGAGGGGCTATTGGGCGCAGGAATGGGACAGGGGCCCGCATTGGCTCTTCTCCTTGCAGGCCCGGCGCTATCTCTTCCCAACATGCTGGTCATCCGGAGCATTATCGGAACAAAAAAGACACTGGTCTACATTTGTCTGGTTGTCATCATGGCAACGATAACAGGATTGATCTACGGCAATTTTATCTGAGAGGAGTCGATTCATGGAGATAATGATCCTCGGGACAGGCTGTCCCCGTTGTAAGGAATTGGAAAAGCGAACGATAAACGCACTCGCAGAGCTAAAAGTGGGCGCCGATGTGCAAAAAGTCAAAGACATCAAGGAGATTGCGAAGCATGGTGTGTTTGCAACTCCAGGACTCGTGATCAACAACACGGTCAAGTCTTCGGGGAGGCTTCCCTCCTCGGACGAGATCAAAATCTGGATCAAAGAGGAGCTTCCTTAAGAATAGGGGACAGGCTACTTTTTTCAGGGGTATTTAAAAAAGTAGCCTGTCCCCTTTTTGTAGAATTCGTTCCTCCAAAGGAGCGAGGTGCTTAACTTATACTGATGATTTCCCGGAGGAACGTTTGGGAAAGGGTTTCTAACTGAAGGAATTTAGAAAAAGAGAACCGTCCACACTTTATATTTCGATGAGATGTGATATGAGCTGATCGCATGTCATCAGCGTGGCGAATCCATAGGACAGGTTTTTAAGGGTCGCGAGATGAAATTCTGTATTTGCGGTCGCAGTGCCATCCGCTAAAAAGAACACCCGATAATCCCTGACAAAAGCATCCCTGGCTGTCGTCTCGCAACAGAGATTTGTCATCACACCTCCGACAACCAGATCTTTGATGCCTTTTTTACACATTAATCGTTCCAGGTCGGTTTTATAGAATGCACTGTACCTATCTTTTTTGATAAGGGTATCCCCTGGTCGAACATGCAATTCGGGGAGAAGTTCGGAGCCTTCGCTCCCCTCGATGATGATGTCCGCCCACCAATCTCCCAAAAGGCCTGGATCTTCGTTGGGCGGGTGTCCATGCTGGGTGAAGAATAGGGGAACTTTCGCCCTGTGGGAGGCTTCGATCACACGCGTGATGTTCGTTAATATAGGGGCGCACAAACCGCGGAAATATTCCTGGCAGTCGACACAAAGAACAGCCGTTCGAGTTTTTTCCGGACGCCAATGGTGTGTGTTCAAGTCGCTTATGATTTTTTCCCAGTCGTTCATTCGTTATCCTCAGCCTATGAGTATTGGACTTTACTCATTAAGGAATGCCGAGTTTATTATCCCCGATTATCTCAGCATCTTGAAGAAAAGCCCTTCGATGTCCTTTTCGAGGCTCTTGTCCTTGCTAAAAAGTACAGATATAAAACGTGCTCCACCCTCATAAAAAGTCACACGATTATAGGGCTGAACTATCCCCCCGTGGTTTTCTTCGAGCTCCAGTCTTTTTCTGATCCTGTTCTCGATCAGCCGGGCGAATCCTTCCTTCCACTCCTGCCACACCATGTACTCGTAATCAGGCCTGTTGAGCGTTTCCTTCAGGAAGGCCCGGCATCGCATAACAGTATCCGCATCCCCCTCCGAAGCCGCTTCCAAAAATATCGCATAGATCTCCGAAAAATCGCCGTCCTCATAGGGAAATGGATGGTTGAGCTCCCACATGTGATTGCCGGCCTCTTGAGCCTGTCTGGCGATAGAGAGTTCGGATTTGAGCTTTTGTTCGCAACACTCTGCCTGGGCGCAGTGGACGAATTCATGGAAGATCGTGACGTATCCGGAGAGGCCATCAAAGACATCCCCTGTCACCACACAGGCCATTTTGTTGTCGTAAAAATCGAGAGGAAAAGCGGCTCTCACTCCCTCCGGGACAATCATGGCCGGTTTGGCCAATTTGGCGAGGATATAGCGCCTATTGGACGGATTCAGGTCGAACACATAGAAAAGATCTCCCTCAACGATAGCCACAGGGTAGAACTTTTTGAGGAACGGATGGATGCGCACGATCTTTTTCTGGATTTCGAACAGTTCCTGCAGGCTTTCGATGGATTTCTCGACCATTTTGGTCTGTTCTGCCTCTTGTTCACCTGGCCAGGTCGAAGAGACGAAGCCTATGGACACTATGAAAAGGATAAGAGCAATTTTTTTCATGGGAGTCCTCATTATCGCTCACGCATTATGGATTTGGGCGAAGTTCCGATACGAGCTCGGCGGCGGAGAGAACCTTGTCTCTGGAGAAAAAGATGGGAAAATATTTCCCTTTGAGCCACATCCGGAAGAGGTCGGCATAGTGGTGGCTGTCGGGATTTCCGGATTGTCCCGGAGAGTTCGTTCCCAGAGAGATGTCCCAGTCGTTCAGGTTGGCGATGATGCGGAAGGAGCCCCCTGACGTCTGGTTGTACCCGCTGGATGTTTTATTGACTGTGTTGTCATTTCCTCCACGGGGTTCGGGCCCGAGGTCGAGTGTGGCACGGATGCCTTCGTTCACCGCATCGGAGAGGAGATGCTGGATCGTGATGTGGTGGAACTTTGCCTGGCCGTATCGCCATCGTGTTTGGTCCGGACCCAGGAGTTTCTCCACATCCTGAAGGGCCTCTTCGAGGCTCTGAATGAGCAGTATGTCGCGGGCGGTTGTCGGATTCGTTCCGAAGGCACCGTCCGGTGCCCAGAGGAGATCCACAACTTTTTTGAGCGACCGGACGGGGATTAATCCCCTGACTTCCTCTGGTAGGTAGAGGGCCCAGACATTCCGCGATAGCCGCCTCTGCCAGCTCTGGTATATGGTCGCCTCTATGGAGTCTGCATCCATCACACAATCCCAAGCGAGAAGGTTTTGTCGCGCTCGTTCGGCCTTTTCTGTGGTGCCAGTCAGGCCTTTGAGAAGAGGAATCAGTGTTCTCGCTGGAAGGGAGAGGAAGTCGTGCTGGAGTTCCATCATGTCGGTCATGGTGAATTTGCATCCCGAGCCGAGCACCTCATGGAGCCTGGAAAAACGGTAGGGATCTGTCCATAAAAAACCCACAGAATATGGGTAACCGTCTGGAATGTTGTACTGGTTGGCTGAGGCAAAAAAACCTTCGGTAGGATTGAGGCTGTGGGGAAGGTCTTCGATGGGGAGGTATCCCTGCCACTCGTAATTTCCATCTCCGGGGACTGGGAGAAGACCGTCCCAATTTTCCCTGAGAGGAGTGATGCCTACTGCTTGCCATCCGATGTTGTTGTCGATGTCGGCCCACACCATGTTCTCCGAGGGGGTGTGGGAGTATCGGCAGGCCTCTCTGAATTCCTCCCAGTTTTTGGCCTGATCCATGCGGAGGCTGGCGAGATAGGGGGCGCCTCCCACCCCCAGCCAGGCCGCCCGCAGGGCGAAGGCCTTCTGAAGATCCGCGTCCTCATAGAGGACAGGGCCGTGACGGGTGTACTTGAGATCGACCGTTACGGGGGCTTCTCCCTTTACGGCGATCCTTTCCTCGATCACCTTCATATCCTCCCAGCTTCCCTGATAGCGGTACTGGTTGGGATTGAGCAGGTTCGTTTCATAGACGTAGAGGTCTTCCTGGTCGATGGCAAATATGGTGAGTCCCCATGCACCGTGGTCATTGTGGCCGATAGAGACGCCGGGGAGGCATGGCTCTCCGCCTCCGATGACATTCCAGCCCGGAGCGTTGAGATGCACCCAATATCTGAGAGATGGGATCTGCTGGCTGCGGTGTGGATCATTGGCCATAATGGGAGAGCCCGAGAATGTGAGCTCTCCTTTGATGACCCAGTTGTTGCTGCCTTGGTAGGCCTCCTGCGCGAGCTGTTCGGATGGTGGGATAAACGCAAAGGGCGATTCTGGCGGTTGAGGCGGAGATGGCGAGGAAGACTTGGCTCTTAAAGAACTGTCCACGATGTCTTCCGGCGCAAAATCGACAGACGATCGTGATGCCAGGTAGGTGTCCAGAATATCTCTTTTGATGATCGAAAGGTCCAAACCATCCATCGGTACGAGGTCGGGGTGCTTGGGCTGGAGATCGAGGAGATTTCTCACCTGTTGGGACCCGATCGCGTTTACGGCTTGGGCGAGGGCCACTTCGTGACGGACGTTCCGGAAAAGGCCGTTGTGACGCGAAACCACGACCTCCGGTGTCCAGTGTCCGGGTTTGATGCCGAGCAGATTGAACTCGACGGGCAGGAGCGAGGGATTTTCTTGTGTGTGGTCGATATAAGCGTTGATTCCCCGGACAAAGGATGTGATGATTTCTTCTCCGTCCGGATGGTAGTGATTCATCTCCTCCCTTAT
>JASFEP010000251.1:0-6754 GCA_050124775.1 Candidatus Aminicenantota bacterium | reverse complement strand
TATCGATAAGAGTGTCGGTGCCGTCACGGTTCACGCGAGTATCTTCGACGACCACATATTTTTTGTTTTTTATAATCCGATAATTGTCATAAGCACCCTCAAATGTCGCCGTGTCGTCACCGCTGCCACCGAGGAGCCAGTCGTCCCCTGCCCCGCCCGTTAGGACGTTCTCGCCTGCGTTACCCGTTAACACATTGTCGTAGGCGTTCCCGATCAGACCGGCATTTTTGTTTCCTCTGAGTGTCACGTCCTTGAGGTGCTGAGATTTGTAGGTGTAGACAAGTGATTTGTCGAACGCCAAGGAAAATATCCCTTCAAATTCTTCCGGCAGTAATGGTACGTATGTCAAATACGGATGAAAGAATTTCTCGATCAGTGCATATCCGACGGGATCGAGCTCTAGCAATTCATCCCGGCTGTTCACCTGATTTTGCCCCCAATGGGCAGTGCCTTCGGGCATCTCTCCCCGTTCGAGTTTCCGTCCTTCCCATACCTTCGGTTGAACGATCCAGAGATCGAGATAGTTGTCGTACTGCTGGGCATAGTATTCAGAGTGCCAGCTCGACGGATCGTCATTGGGCGGGCCCCATCCGATTTTTACTGCAGCATCCTTCGCAGCTTCGATTTCCGACTGAAATTCCGGAAGAGTCGGAATGACACCTGTTTCATGGACTAGATGCCACACTTCTTCGTATGTTGCGTCACGGGTGATGTGGTTCATGTAATCATCCGCACCTTCTGCCGTTATTTCATTCGCCCACATACTCTGCATCTCGAGATTTGTGGCATCTCTCAGTGCTCCGCGCATGGCCTCCTGAGCTGCGTGAGAATTGTCGAAAAGGACCATCGCAGCGTTTCGGTCTGACATGGCATTGGCCACTTTGGTCTTATCGCTGCCATATGGAGATCCCGGATAGTCGGTCAGCATGTGTTCGAGGATATTGCGGACTTTGAGGAGTTTGTCATCCGTCCAGTCAGCCTGCGCGAGCAGATGAATGGGCTTACCGTTGGGGGCGATGACCTTGGTGTACTTAACGAACACTTCGGTGAAGACCGGTGGCACTGAGGGGGGTAAAGGAACGATACCGTTCGGGGAACTCGAGACATCGATTTCAGGAAGAGAGACGACATCCTCTTTGTAAGGGGGGGACATCGAATATGAAAAAAGAAGAAGAAATCCCATAAATAGAACGAGTAATTTTATTTTATTCATAATTCACCTCCTGTCCTGTTGTACGGGTGGGATGCGGGGGAGCAGTTCGTCGCGCATAACCGTATAATAGATGTAGGTTTCATCATTGACATCCAGTGCTTAGAATAATGTTTTTATACCTCAAATATCAATTCTAAGCCTGCAAAATGGAGGTGATTCACAACGAAAATAATTATTTTCAACTAGTTATGCCAGCCAAAGCACAGTTACCGCACAAAGCACAGTTACCGCACACAAAGCACAGTTACCGCACAGTTACAAAAAAACAGAGGTTTAAATCCTCAAGAGGTAGGACACTTTGAAGGTCATCGAGTGGCCCCCCTCTCTCAAAAATTCCTCTGTGCGGGCACTTTTTTTGTAGCTGAGCTGCAGCACGTTTCCGGCACCGAAATAATAACCGATGAGAAAATCGAAATTGTACTGATCGTCGCGGGTTTCACCCTTGAGCCAGGTGCTCACAAAAAGGCTGCGCGTTATTTGAAAATGAATGCCGGTGGCATAGGTCATTCCGTCAAAGACCTTCTCCCCAGTCCGGTCGACCGTCTGCTTGATCCAGTTGCTGCTGAAGGACCACTCGAAGTAACTGAGAGGCCGCAGCGTGATCTCGGCCTCTGTCCGCAGTTCAGATCCGGCTTCCACGGATGTGAAGTCCGCGCTGTAGATCCCCTTTTTTTCATACCCGAACTCCACACTCGCACCTTTTAAAAAGCCACCGCGTTCCCAACGAAAATCGATCAGATCCCCCCCATATGTCTCGATATAATCTTCTGTCCAGACCAGATTATCCTCGGCATCGAAGATCTGGTATTTGCTCTTCCCCAAGGAAAATCCCCCGTGGATGAAGAATTGCGATAAGAATTCCATCCAGTAGGAAAAACGAATTGAGTTTCCGGTTGGGTTTCCATGGGTATCGTGATAGAGCCTGCCATAGACGTCAAGGCTTAGACGTCTGAGTTCTCCCTGGTTGAAGCGCCAGGCATATCCAGAGCTCAGCTCTGTTGTTTGAATATCGATCTGGTTGACGTATCCGGTCCTCACATCGACATTTTCTTCAATGCGATCGAAATTTACCTCCAGTTGAATCCCCGCGTCGATATCTCTCTTAAACCGAATCATGTGCAGACCATTATTCTTATTAGAGGCTCCTTGATTGAATGATAATCCGCTCATGCCACGGAGATAATAGACGTCCTTGAAATTAAACGTATAATCCACGGCAACATTCCGGCTGTAATCGGCATCAGCAGTCATGCCCGCATAATAAATTCCGATTTGGGAATTCTTGAAGATATCTTTCTGGACGCGGACTACAGAATACAACGCGTCTTTGTCCTCCTCGTCATTGAGCGCTCCCAAAATACCGAAGGAATATCCTCCGGTTTTTCCGGTGAGTTTGGCGGCAATTTTCGGATTGCTTATCCGTCTTGAGTAGAAAAGACTCATGCGGGGGCCGCCGAAAAAATGTCCCTGCTCCGTCGAAAGCTGGAAATACTGGTCTCCTTCGCTAAAAAACGGACGCAGCTCCTGGAAGTAGTTCTCATAAGGTGTGCGTTGGTAGATAAACGGATCGGATTCCACCTCGCTGAAATCGGGGCTGGCGGTGAGATCGAGAATGAGATTCGGAAGTATTCCGTATTTGACATCCAGGCCGGCAGCCAGCTTGTCGTCTTTTTCCTCCTCCCAGCGGGAAGTGCGTACTCCCAAATAAGGAAAAAACTCCAGATTGTAACCGGGGCTCACATCAGACAGCCCTCTTAACTCTCCCATCTGATGGAGGAGAGGCACATCCCGGCTGACATCTGTCCAGTAATCTTTTTCGCTCAGTCGATGGATATAGCGTTCGAAATTGATACCCCATATTTGGTCCTCGTGGGGAGAGAAGCGCAGGGACTTGAACGGGATGGCCATTTCTGCCGACCACCCGTCATCCCGGACCTGAGCCCCAGAATCCCATATCGTTTCTCTAGTATTTTTCTGAACGCCTTTGGGATTGACGGTAAAAGTTATGCTCGTCCGTTTGTCATTGTAAGTATCGATGATCACTGCGATCGAATCATTGTTCTCGTAAGTGTTTCGAGGCGTGAGTTCCGCCCAGATTTTGTCCGGCTGCGAATCTTTCATGAGAAAAGCGAAATACAGATTTTTTTGATCATAGACGATCCAAACAAGGGTCTCTTCCGAGCCCTTTGCACCATTGAGTGGGTCGAATTGAATGAATCCGGAAACAGGCTCTGTGCTTTCCCAGCAGTCGTCAGCGATTAAGCCATCAATTTCTGGGGGATTATCCGTTCGGGTGACATGGACATTTTTGGTGCGCTCCTGGCCGAAAAGCGAGGAAGTTGTGAAAAAAAACGAGCAGAGAATGATGACCGTTATGGATATACTATGTCTGTTTAGATTTCCCAATAATATCTCTCATTTCATCTCATTGATCCAACAGAAAGTCTGAAGTTAATGTTCTCCTTTTTCTTTTAGACGATATGAGTCCATAAATCTTCCCAAATCGATATCAATCAACCTTTTTCAACAGTCGCTTCTGCATCCATCTTAATCATGAGGTCGTTATCGCTGAGTTCAGTGGAAGCGATCTGAATCGATGATTTCTCAGGCAGGATATCGGGAAAGCGCTCTTTGAGGATGAGAGCGACCGCGTAAGAATCTTCGGGATTTCGGATAAACACACGGGTTCGGATCACATCCTTCAGACTCCCGCCGAGAGATCGGAGGGCTCCTTCGATGATATCGATTACGAAGCGAAGTTGGGATGAGAGGTCTTGGCCGCCGATCAGTCGTCCGCCGTGTGTGGGAGTGATGCCAGAGACCTGGATGCACTCGCCGTGGCGTTCGGCCCTGCTTTCGCTGTCTGTGTCATCCCAAGGAGCGCCACATAGAATCATGGATTGACCATCCTCTGATGTTCGAGATGCGTAGGCATCAGGGAGCGTTTCGATGTGATGGCTCAGGTCTCCGGAGGCAGTCAGAAAGGGGGGCTTGCGATACTCGTCTCCGCAGTCTCCAGGAATGGGTTGTAGTTTTTTTATAGCATCTGAGATATCAGAGCGACTTTTTTCGTCGAGGGAAAACCGGAAGAGACGAAGATTGGCCTGGATGTGCTCGCTTTGGCCGAGGCGTGCGCCGATGATGATCCCGCCGACTGCAGGTTCGTCGAGGATGTAGCGACACGCGACATTGGCGATGGAGGCACCGATTTTTTGGCCGATACCTTTTACAACATCGAGGACATCCTGGAAGAGATCCCATCCTCCTGCAGCATCGATGAATCTTTTGTACTTCATCTGAGACCATGTGGATAGTTCGTCTATGTGGGGCTCGGGTTTCCCCAGCCACTTTTCTGACAGGAATCCTCCTGCGACTGTTCCAAATGCAAGAAGCTTTATTCCATGTTGCACGCAGAGTTCGGTCATACCGGATTTCGCACGTCGGTCGAGAAGGGAAAAACAAACCTGGTTGGAGACGATGTCTATACCACTGTTCAAGACAATTCGGAGGTGTGCCGCATCGAAGTTGACCAAACCGAGATAACGGATCAACCCTTCTCTCTTGAGTTCCTGGAGCCAATAGAGTCGATCCAACCAGCGTGGGTCGGCATAGTTCCAGGTGTGATATTGCAGTAGGTCGAGGCGGTCTGTTTGCATGCGATCGAGAGACCGCTCGACGGCGGCACGCACGTTTTTTTGTGTGGCAGGCCCAAGCTCGGGCACCCATTTGGTGAACAACTCTACATCTGTAGAGTGCTGTTTGAGGAACAGGCCTGCGATCTCTTCTGCGGAACCATAATGATCGGCCATATCGAAAGTCGTGAAACCTGCATCCACATAGGGTTTCATGGCATCGGCTGTTGCAGGCAGATCCAGAGAACGCCCGTTTCTCTCCATGTCGGCGATCTGCCACAGGCCAATCAGGACGCGCGAGATCGTAAAACCCGGCGAGAGTTCGCAACGCTCAACACATGTTTTCATTGTTTATCTATTCCGGTGGAAGATTTGCAAATATCGTTTTTATATCGACTCCGGCGCGACGGAGGCATTTGTATTCACGAATGTAAATGGCAGTTCCTATGGCCATCACGAATAGCCAGATGAACGTTGAATGAAAATAGAATGCTTTGAGGGATAACGTGATGTCCTTCCAGATGTGTATTGCGAGGAAGCCGCCGAGGACAGCAGTGCCTGAAAGAGCCAGGATTACTTGGATCTTGCGAGATTTCACGACACGGACATTGCGGGCGATATCTTTGTTTCGCCAGGGAAGAACGAGAACGGAAAGACACACGAGCAAAAAGTTCACAAGCATTGACATGACGAGTACATCCACGCCGAGAAAAAAATCGCCGGCAAGATGACATCCCAGAATTCCCAATGATGCCATGAATCCACTGAGCAAGAGAGCGATATGAGGCGTATGCCATTCTGGGTGGACACTAGAGACGGGGCGGGGGAAAATCCCGTCCTCTGCCCAGGCGAACATCAAGCGGGAGACTGCGAGAAGCATGGCGGGAAGATCATTGATCAGAGCCACGGCAGCTCCAGCCACGATGGCCACTGTCCAACCTGCAGGGAGGAGGAAGCCCATGAGACCGGGGGCGGTAAGGTCCCGGGCCAAGGATTCCTGAGCGATAAATTGCCACGGCACAGCATGGTAGACCGCTGCAGTGAATAAAATATAGAAGGAACCTACACTGACGATTGCGATTCCTATGGCGAGGGGGAGAGACCTCTCAGGATTGCGCGCTTCGCCACCCGCCTGGGCAATGGAGTCGAATCCGATGAAACTCGAAAAGAGAAGAGCTGCGGCCGCAAAATAAACAGGGAGTCGGAATGGGATGGATGCGCTGCTCGCGATGGTTCGGCCCTCCTGTTCGAGAACAGCCGCCGTAAAATCGTTGTGACCGTACAAAAAACCGGCCACAATGACAACAGCGCCCAATAGGAACATCAGGAACATCAGGGAAATGAGAGTTCGTTCATAAAGCTTTACTCCGCGCAGGTTTATTCCAACGAATGTCCACAGAAAAGCAAGCGCTAGACAGAGTCGAATGGCACCGGAATCCAGTGCGGTTGCAAGCATAGACCAATCCAGCGCAGCAGCGATATCCCGAAGAAAAGGGATCAGAACATAGGACACCACACCGATGGCGATACATAGACCGAACCACTGAGAGAAACTCGCGACAAAACCTAGGTAAGGATTGAGAGCTCGGCTGACATAGACATAACTCCCGCCAGCGCGGGGCATTGCCGATGCGAGGGAAGCATACGACAATGCGGCAAAAATCGCAGGTACTGCTGCGAACAGGTAGGCTGGAATTACATGAGGCCCGATGCCGGGGACATTTCGCTGAATCATAAACGGAATCACGGTTATGCCTGCACCCACCATCGAGCAGATACCAGTCGCTGCTAATCCCAAAAGCCCAAGGTCGCGTGACAGACCGCTGCCACTGTTTATTCCTCTGGGATTTTCTCTGGACTTCTTGTTCATGGAGATAGAGTGAGATTATAGCATATCAATGCCCTCTTG
>JASFEP010000250.1:0-6776 GCA_050124775.1 Candidatus Aminicenantota bacterium | reverse complement strand
AGGATTGAGTCTCGGCCTGTTGGGCGCTATTTCGGGCACAGCCCTAGGGGGATTGGCCGTGGTTATTTTAAATGCCGTCAAGATCCGATTCAATTTCGGCCGCCAGCAGGGATTGGTCCTCATATCGAGCATCAATCTGGCGGATGTGTTGGTTATCGCGGCGATCGTTGTGGCTGTGGCTGTTCTGGCCGGTTTCCGTCCGGCCTTCCAGGCATCACGGCTCGATCCCATCAAGGCCCTGAGGCATGTTTGAGAATAATGGCTAATTTCAGAAAGACTCTCGACAAGAGAAAACAAATGGACAAAAAAGCTTCAAGAGCATTGAAGGCCTCCCTAATTTCCCTGGCGATAATGATTATATTCGGTTCGGCCATAGCTTTCTCCTCTCAGGATATCGATGGGAACGCCATCCTCGCGAAGATGGACAGAAACTTGAGTCCCGAGTCCTTCGAAGCCTACCGCAAGCTCATCAATATCGAGCCCAACGGACGGGCCAAAGAGTTTGTGCTGTTTACTGTCAAAAAAGGGGCAGATAAGGTCGCGGCATTGTTCCTCTCGCCCGCCAGCGAGAAGGGGCGGAGCACCCTCAGGCTCGATGAGAACATGTGGCTCTACATCCCCAATGTCGCTAAGCCGATCCGGATAACGAGCCTCCAATCCGTTGTGGGCGGCGTTTTCAATAACTCCGACATCTTGCGGCTGGATTACTCTGTCGAGTATTCTGTCATTCGAACCGAAGATCTGGAAGCGGAATACCTTCTCCACTGCAAAGCACGGACAAGGACAGTTGCCTATGACAGAGTGAAAATTCGCTTGGAGAAAGAAAGGCTACTGCCGCTCCAGATCGATTGTATGACCGAGGCTGAGATGCTCATCAAGACGCTCACCTTCAAGGAGGTCAAGGATTTTGGAGGTGGCATCGTCCGCCCGTCCGTTATCGAAACCGAAAGCCCCTTCTATAAGGGATACAAATCCGTGATGATCTTTGCCAATATCAAAGCCAAAGAGTTGAAGGATGAAATCTTCACGCTGACCTTTCTACCCCAGCTCGAGACGTTGCGCAGATAATCTTCGATCTTGAAAAAGACCTGCGGAATTTCACGCCGGGAAACGGATGAATAGACTTAAGGGACACAACGCTCTTCTTTGGAGTTTTCTCACATTCAGCTTGATCTTGTTTCATGTTTATGCGTCAGGACAGGAGAAGCCATACGGGTTCGATGTCGACGAGTTTGCCAAGAAATCTTTTTCTTTGGACGGGTATATCGAATTCCGACCGTCTTTTGCCTGGCTCAGGCAAAATTCATCCCTGTACACGCTGAAATTTTATGACCGTGACAATCCAAAGACTCTCGCGCAAGGATATTTTGCTTTTTTGGGCGACCTCTCTTACCAAAAGGGTCTTTTCGAAGCCCTCATCGAACCCTATGTGGACTATTTGGCAACGCCGTACGAGAGTGAGGCTTCCTTGAACCTCTTCCAGGGCTATATGTTGCTGAAGCCATCGATCGCCTTCTCTGTATATGCAGGAAAGAGGACTTTGCGATGGGGAAAGGGTTACGCCTGGAGCCCTACCGGCTTCGTGGAGCGCCCAAAGAATCCTAACGAGCCGGACCTGGTCCGCGAGGGCTATTGGATGATCACTGCCGATTACACAAAAAGCTTTGCCGGCTCTCTCAAAACCCTGTCCTTCACTCCGGTCGTCATTCCGGTGAGTTCATCGGTCAACGAAACCTTCAGCCGGGAAGAGGGATGGAATTTCGCCGGAAAGCTCTATCTTTTGCTCTTGGATACGGACCTCGACCTTGTCGTTTTGGCCGGAAAAAGTCTGTCTTCCCGTTTTGGCCTGGATTTCTCCCGGAATCTGCGCTCGAACTGGGAGATTCACGGTGAGATCGCATATCTCAATGATGCGGAGCGAACAGAAGTGATGGATGATGGCCGCATCCAAAGAGTCACCTTCGATGCGACCAGTTATCTCCTAGGAACACGTTACCTTTCCGAGTCTGAAACGACCTATATACTGGAATACTATCACGACGGCACAGGCTATGATTCTTATGAAATGGATAATTTCTACACCTTTGTCGATGGCGCCTACGAAGAATATGTCGTTTCAGGGGATGATTCTCGACTCAAAGAGGCGGATGGCCTCAAATCCTACAGCGGCTTCACCCCAATGACGGATTATATTTTCCTGAGAATCATCCAGAAGGACGCTTTCGGAGCCCTCTATTTCAATCCGGGTGCAACCGTTATTGTCAATCTCTCAGATGGCAGCGCTTCCTGGGCTCCCGAAGCGACCTATAAGGGTTTCACCAACTTCGAACTGAGATTGAAGGCCGTGCTCTTGACAGGGAAAGACAGACAGGAGTTCGGCGAGAAGCCCAATCGTTTCCGTCTCGAGCTGAGGGCCAGATATTTTTTCTGAAGGAATAAAACTAAATAGATTCCCGAGTTGCAATCAGAACAACTGCCCAGATAGCGTAGGGACGCATTTGTTCTTTCAGCAAAGGGTGCGAGCCGTTCAGGCCTGATTAATATTGCTTTTCCAGAACCTCCTTGAGTGCTTCTTCTACGGTTCCCGAATGAGAGATGAATGTGATGTCCTTCTCATCCAGAACCCCTGCCATTTTGTTTCCGATGTTTGTTGCGATAAAAACGGTGACCTTTTTGTCCGCAAGTAATTCCGCACAGTTTATCCCTGCGCTTCCTCTTTGCTGCCAGTAAGGATTCTCTAGGGCTTCGGTGAGTTCGCCGTCTTCGTCGAAGAAGAGCAGCCACCGGCAGCGGGCCCCCTGCCTTCCCACCTGCGAATCCGTCGTCTCTCCGTCTGAGGCGATGGCGATCTTTTTAGGTTGGTCGCCATTCTCTCCGATGATTGGTTGAGCGCCCAGGATGAATACCAAGATAAAGATAAATATAATTCCAGTTTTTTTCATTGGTGATTCTCCGGCTTTCTGAATTCTTATTAGTGATTAAAAAGCATAATCCACGATACACACCGAAGTCAAGCTAAGGGGGGACGGGCCTTACTAAATATTTTATTCTAAACAAATTAGCTTTAAAAAAAGGCCAAAAAATCGCTTTAGAGTGTCCATTTTACCCCCAAAAACAGCCTTCTGCTGTGGCTGAATTCCATTTCAAACACTGCACTTTATTTTTTCCTGTGAATTTGGTATTTTGATTTTCAAATGGCTTAAGATAATATTGATTTCACTTCATATTTAATGCTCGTGTGGGAGTGTTGAATAAATGAAAACGCTAGTCGTGTTTGATTCGCTCCATGGGAACACAGAGAAGATCGCTGAAGCTATAGGTGGGGCTGTTGCCGGGGAGGCTCAGACTCTTCGGATAGATGAGGTGAATTTACCTGAATTGGGAGAGTTCGACCTTCTCATCGTGGGGGGACCCACTCACGCGGGTCGCGCATCCGAGGCCATGAAGAAATTTCTGAACAAGATCCCGAAATATGCTTTAAAGGGAACGAATGTCGCTGCGTTCGATACCAGAATCCCGGCCAAATGGGTTAAGGCCTTCGGTTTTGCCGCATCAAAAATCGCGAGTAAGCTTTAAAATAAGGGAGGAATTCTCATTGGAGACCCAGAAGGCTTTTTTGTCGAAGATACCGAAGGTCCTCTCCTTGAGGGCGAACTCGAGCGCGCAGCCATATGGGCTAGAGGGATTCTTAAGTTGTCTAAAAACCAGGATTGAAAGGATCTAAATTATGAATCTCAAACGCTTAATCAAGAGACGCGAATTTCTAAAGCTATCGTCTGCCACGCTTGTGGCCGGATTGACGACCAGGATGAGGGGCGAGCCATGGAACGGCAGTGAGGTCACGATTGAAGGAGCCGCCCGTAAAGTGGGGCAACTGTCCCGCCGAAAGCTGGGCTACTCCGGCCGTGAAGTCTCTATCTTGATCGGGTCTGGAGATCTGGCTTCGGCACCTGCCGAAGCTGGTATTTTATGCGGGATGAACTACTGGCATAAAGCCAACCGGTGGGTGAGAAGCCAGACACCGGACTCTATCCTTAAGAACCGCGAAGCCCATTATTGCCAGGTCACAGTGGATAGGGTAGGGGGAGACCACCGGACGGGCTCCATCGACGAAGAGGTCCATTATGCCTATGTGAAGGAAGCGTTGAAGCGGACAGGTCTCGGCTATTTCGACGACATGCAGCTTCATTTTGGTTACCACAACACAGAAGAGGTTAAAAAAGAGAGGGGTTTCGTGCGCGCATTCGAACGGCTGAAGAAAGAAGGGCTGGTCAAACACCTCTGCCTTTCCCAGCATGGATATGCCGGCGATTCCAGGGTGCCGGGTGGGGAGAGCGCTGCACAGGTTCTGACCGCTGTGGTCGAAGACGGCCTCTATGAACATGCCCAGTTCATGTATTCCTACGGTGCCGACCCCGAGATGGACCGATTCCTCGAATTTGCACGGAAAAAAGGCTTCGGAACCGTTGCCATGAAAACGGCACGAGGCATCGGACGTATGAAGGAGGATCGGGCCTTTAAGGACAGTCTTCCTGTCGGAGTATCTCCTCATAATGCGCTCGTGCGGTGGCTGACTACCAGCACTAAGATCGATGTAGCCGTCATCCGGGTCAAAAACATCGACGAATTCGTGGAGACCTATTCAGGTGCCGGAAAGGAGTTGCGTGCACGGGATGCCCAAGCCATCGCGATGATGACCGCTCAGGCTGATAAAATGGCGTGCCGCCTGTGCACACAATGCCAGCCCCACTGTCCTCAGCAGGTGCCCATTACCGATATCCTTCGTTTCGAACGTTATGCCTATGATGATCACGACTGGAACAAAGCCAGAACGCTTTATGCATCGCTCCCCCGCAAAGCCGATGCTTGCGTAAATTGTGGAACCTGTGTTTCCCACTGCCCCCAGAGTCTTCCCATTCCTGATAAACTCAACAAAGCCCATGCGCTTTTAAGTTAGTTTCCGTTAAACACTACATTTGAGCCCCAAAAAAGTGCTTCTAAGGTGCTTTTAAACGGAAAAAAATAACTTAACTTATTTATTTTGAAAGACTTGGGCCAGTCTAAGCACAATTTAACAATTTACAATTTATTTACACACAATTTTTATTCATACCGCAGCGAATCTGCCGGATTTGCAACTGCCGCTTTGATTGTCTTGTAGCTTACTGAAAATAGGGCAATGACGAATGCAATCACCGCAGAAGAGAGAAATATCCAGATGTGAATGTTCGTTCTGTAAACAAAGTTATCCAGCCATCTGCTCATGAAATAGTAAGCTTGATAGAAGCTTTGCGATATCCGCAACCGAAGCTCCCACCACCCTGCGGATGCCGATCTCTTTGGTTCTCTGGTTAGACATGAAGGAAACTAGACCGAACAGACCGAGAGAAGCGATAAATATCGAAAGAAAAGTGAACGTGTTGAACAACCTTCCCATTCGTTTCTCGGCTTGATACTGCCTGTTGAACTCTTCGTCCAGGAAACTGAAATCAAAAGGATAGAGAGGAACTGTTTTATTCCAGGTCTCTTCAACGGATGCCAGATTCGCAGAAATATTATCGCCCGATATCTTGATCATGACATAATTATCACTGCTCGGCGGCTCATACAACAGGACCAAAGGTTTTATGTCATTGTAAAAGCTATCGAAATTAAAATTCTCAACGATGCCGATTATTTTTCCCTTGCGCCCGAAAAATAAGAATGTTTCTCCCACCGGGTGTTCTTTTCCCATGATTTCGGCCGCTTTTTCATTCAGGATAAAGGCTTCGGTCCGGTCGCTCTGAAAATCTTTCGAGAAAGCTCTGCCATCGGCGATCTGAAGGTTTAAAGTCTGAATAAAATCGTAGTCGACAGTAACAAAATAAAATAAATAATCGTCATCGGGATTTTTCCCCTCCCAGTTAGCTCCGGTTATATTATACATAATATGCGTCGGCAGTTGATTGGCCGCGGTGACACTCAATACTTTCGGATTTTTCACGAGTTCGTTTTTCAAGGAATCATAGTATCGGGGCGATTCCCCTCTGAGCCGTATACAGAGAACATGGTCTCTTTCAAAACCTATATTTCTGTTTTGTATAAAATCGAGTTGTTTATGAACGACCAAAGTGGCGACTATAAGAGTGATGGACAGGGAAAATTGCAAAACTACCAGAAACCTCCTGAAGGCCAGACTTTTCGGACCGAACTTTCCTGATTTCCTGAGAGTCATCACAGGCTGAAACGACGACAGAAAGAATGCAGGATAAGATCCCGCAACAATGCCCGTCGATAGCGTAACAAAAATCAGTGTGAGCAAAATGCCCATACTGCTCACAGCCGCAATGGAAAGCTCTTTACCGGTGACATTGTTAAACAGGGGAAGAACAAAGAGCACGATACAAACAGCGATAATCAGAGAAAAAAATGATACAAAGATAGACTCTCCCAGAAACTGTTTGGTAATTTGTGCCCTCTTGGCTCCTGCGACTTTTCTCATCCCGACTTCTTTCGCCCGTTTGCTCGCGTGTGCTGTCGTGAGATTCATGAAGTTTATGCATGCGATAAAAAGCACGAAAAATGCGATGATCGAAAAGATATGGACATATTTGATATTCCCGTTATCTTCGACATCCCCCACCAAATTTGAATGGAGGTGAATTTTTTTGACTGGTTGTGTGTAAAGTTTCGTCGATGTTATGGATGTGTGTTCCGCGATAAAATTGAAGATCTTGTTATCGAGCCCTTGAATATCTGCCTGTTCGGCAACCTGGACATAAGTGAAATACCAATTG
>JASFEP010000249.1:0-6795 GCA_050124775.1 Candidatus Aminicenantota bacterium | reverse complement strand
ACGACTGGCTCCTCGGTGGCAGCGGTGACGACACGGCGACATTTGAGGGTGCTTATGACAATTATCGGATTATAAAAAACAAAAAATATGTGGTCGTCGAAGATACTCGCGTGAACCGTGACGGCAGCGACACTCTTATCGATATCGAATACCTCCAATTCAAAGATAAGAAATTAAAGCTTTGAAATAAAAGTCAACTTTGGTTACAGTCACTCATAAGAAGGAGGAATAATGAAGAACGGAAAGCACATCTTTATACTCATTTTAGCATTATTCATTATGCTGGGTTCGAGCATGTATCTGACAGCCAATGAAGCCAAAGCTGAGGAGGTTTTGCCACCCGGGATCCTTCCTGTTGTCATCCTGAGCGGCTCTGATTATGAGATGGGCTATCAATACGGCCAGCAAGCTGGACCCTACCTGGACAAAGAAAAAGAAGCGGTATGGGCCTCGTCCCTTCAAACCTTCGACCGTGAAAAGATTCTCCACATGCTCAAAGGAAACCAATTTTACATCCAAAAGTACACTCCCGAAAATATCGAGATCATGAAGGGAATTGCCGACGGAGCGAATGCCTCCGGATTTCAAATTTCCTACACGGATGTTTTGCTGATGAACTGTACCCTGCCTAAGCCTGAGACATCCTCATTCCCACCTGAGGCGGAAACGGATTCACTCCCCCCCAAAAAATGCTCTGTCTGCTCCGCCTGGGGCTCGGCCACCAAAGACGGCCATTTGATCGGGATGGATACACTCGATTCGGGCGAAGCCGCCTACGGTGTGATCATCTTGGCTTTTCCTGATAAAGGAAATAATTATATCTGTGGTGCTCAAGCAGGCGAGATCGGCGATCACTTCTTGATGAATAACAAAGGGCTTTTTGTGGGAAACAGCGGAGGAGGGGGCTCTCCCAGGGATGTCGACACAAACTATGGCCTGTCCTGGTCCTGTTCCCTCACCCACATCGTGCGTTTTGCTAAAACCGCCCATGAGGCCAGAGACATGCTTCTTCCCTGGCAGATCAACATACCCGAAAATTTTCATTTTGTCGATGTCCAAGGAAATGCCTGTGTGGTCGAAAAAACAGCCGCCATCCAGAGTGTCCGCAAACCCGGTGATTTCGGGGAGACAGATTTTCTTTATTCAACGAATAACTACTTAAACGAAGAGATGAAGTCCACCAAAAAAGGGGATTTCATCAAACAGCATGGCGGGTACGGCGCTTATGCCGCTCCCAGAAACCTGATGCTGTGGGATATGCTCCACAACTACCACGGCCATGTCGATGTGGAATTCATGAAAATGATGCTGCGTTTTCCTGGCGATGCGCCTCCCTATCCCCCTGAGGGAGGCTGGGATGCTAAAATCTGCCGCCCGTCCAATTCCTGGGTTTCGGTTCTTCTGCCAGATGATGGAGATGAGGGCGTTGCCCATATCTGCACAGGCCCGGCCGGCCGTGTGATCCATTCTTCCACCGCATCGGATGGTTCCGAAATGCGCTCGAGCTACCCCTACATCGAAGGCACGCATACCTTCTATCGTTTGACTCTGGCCGCCACACCCAAAGAGGCTGTCGAAGCCGCTCAGAAAGAAGCCAGCTTGAACATCGCCACCGCCTATAAAAAGCTCATGTATCTCAACTTCGCGGATACCGGATATGCCGGCTTGAATGAACTGTACTCCCTGGCCAATGCTGAATATTACCGGGGGAAAGTGTACTTCAACAAGGGGCTTCTTGCTGAGGGACACGACGTCTTTTTTTGGCTGGCGAAGGCAGCGACATCTTTCACCAGATCCCAAGCCCATGCCCTCCAGGTTTGTGAAGCTTTGGTCCCTGCCCCCACCAGCCCATCCGACCTGGGCCTTAAACCATTCGGGGGCGATTGGGCCACCTGGGAAACTAAGGTCGCAAAAGTAAAATAAGGCGAAAAGTTGTCGGATTCCGAACAAAGTGCATCTCGAATTGTCTCGATTTCACAACAACTGACTTTGTAAGCCTTTTGTTCATGAATTTTTGTGGTGCTTTTTTAGTGATGTGCTCGTTCAGATAGATTAGTGACACATTGAGTTAGCGAGAAATGATAGAATTTGTGTCACAATGAGCATAGGACCTGCAAGACGCTTCGGATTAGTCATCCCGAAAGGGAGCTATATCACATCTCTTGTTCGCCAAGGGACGGTTTCCAAGGATGCCGCCAAAAGGCTGCGCTGGATGGATCACTACAGTCGCTACCGAAACGCTCGACTGACATGTCGCTACTACGGCATCTCTCCTCAGACTTTCTACCGTTGGAAGAACCGCTATGATCCCTATGATTTACGGACACTTGAATCGGGTTCTCACAGGCCCTATAAGGTCCGTCAGCCTGAGACATCCGTGAAGGTTATCGAGAGGATTCAGGAACTTCGGGAGCAATATCCAAGGTGGGGTAGAGATAAGCTTGTTGTGTTGTTAAACAAAGAAGGGATAGAGATCTCAGCATCGACGGTGGGACGTGTAATGAACCGGTTAAAAGCCAGGGGATTATTGAGGGAGCCAGAGAATGTACGTTTAGCGAAGCTGGCACGAAAGAGACGGCGTGCCCGTGACAGCCCAGGACATCAAGTTCACGATAGATCTCTGGAAACATCCCGATGTCATGTTCTATGCCGGAATCCCCATGGGTTCGGTCGAAGTCCTCGATGATTACACATGCACCATCACTTACGTCAAACCTCCCAGCTTCGAGTTTAACTGGATGCCGGGAAACTGGAATGTCTTCTACCCTAAGCATCTCCTCGAGGATCTCGATCCCAAAGATTTCGATAACTGGGATTTTTGGAATCACCCTATCGGCAGCGGTCCCTTCCGGTTCGTCCGTCACGTTCCTCATGCCCCGGTTCATCACATTCATCGCTCACACCCGATTGCGCGGCCTGAGCAGCCCCTTCCATTCCGTTCCAGCCCGTCACATGGAAGATCTCTGGATCGAAGAGGAGAAGTAGGGGCCTGTCTTCTAAATCGGTTTGATTGTTCAATTGCAAAATAACACTGCTTTGACAGCATCGGCAAATCGAGATACTATCACGGAGGTGCGGGTAGGGGAGGTTTATGTGGGAATATTTCGGAAACTTGGCTTAAAGTTGGGAGAAATCCTATGTGTATTCAAAAAACAGCTTTGATTGTCGTCTTGGCACTGATTTTGATCGCACCGATTTTGGTAAGGGGGCTTCAAAATCCCAAGGAGAACTCTATTGATTCTTATCCGAAAGATGCCCTTTGTCGTAATGAATTGAACGAAAAAATGCAACGTTATGTCAATCCGCTCGTATTGGAGAATGCCGGACGGCTTGCCGACCCCACGGTCATCAAATTTAAAGGGAAATATTATCTCTTTTTGACAGGTGGAATCATGTCTTCTGAAAAGACTGGAGCGGCTGTATGGTCCTCGGATGACTTGGTGAATTGGGTGTTTCATAAGGTCTCTCTCGAAGGAGGCCGCGGGATCGGAGCACCCACAGCTTTTGACTACAAGGGGTTTGTATACCTCACAGGAAACGACACCGGGCTGTTCCGGAGCCGCAGTCCCCTTGGCCCCTTCGAATACTTCGGCGATTTCCTGGACGAACACGGACAGAGGCTCGAGCGCGAGCGCGATCCCGGGAAGGGATGGGAGGACGGGGGCGTGTTCGACCCGGCGGTTTTCGTCGACGACGATGACCGCGTGTACCTCTATTATGCAGGAGGCTCTACAGCCGGTGTGTATGGTGTCGAACTCGATGCTACGGATCTGAAAAAATTTCTCGGCACCCCCAAACACTTTTTCCGCTTCGAGACAAATCACGTTTGGGAACGCTACGGGAATTGGAACGAGTACAGCGAGCAGAGCTGGATCGAAGGCCCCTGGATGACCAAACACGACGGGACCTACTACCTTCAGTATGCAGCTCCGGGAACCGATTGGAAGACATATGCCGTGGGGGTCTATTCAAGTCTGAATCCACTGGGTCCATTCGCATATTATGAAGGGAGCCCGATCCTTCGGCACCACGGAGGCTTGATCAATGGATGCGGTCACAACAGTGTGGTCGAGGGTCCCAATGGTAACCTCTGGGCCATCTACACTCTCCTCTACCGGAATTGGAACCGCATGTGTGAACGGAGAATAGGGATGGACCCAGTCGGTTTCGATGAAGAGGGGAACATGTTCATCCAAGGTCCCTCAGAAATCCCCCAATGGGCGCCGGGCACCAAAGATAAACCCTGGGAGGGTAACGACAGCGGGTCCTATCCGCTGTCAGAAGACAAGAACTACACCGTTAGCAGCGAATCTCCCGGACGAAATGCCCCTTACGCTGTGGATAACAACAACAGAACCTGGTGGGCACCGGCCGAGAATGACAAAGAGCCATGGTTGACACTCGACCTCGGAGCCGAATCCAGACAGATGTACATCGTTGACTCTGCCCGGATTCTATTCACCCTGCCGGAAGGGGATTTGTGGGATGACTACAGACTGGGCGGGGATGAAAGGAAATCCCGGATTCGTCAATACAAGATCGAGGTTTCTTCAGACGGTAAGACTTTTACGACCGTGGTAGATAAAACCAAAAACGACAAAGATAACGCTGTTGAATTCGATGAGATCGAACCGATCGAATGCCGCCATGTAAGACTGATGATTACCGGCTGGCCGAAGGATCTTCCTTGCGGCGTGGTCGAGTTCACGATATTCGGCAAGCCAACACCGCCGTAACAGAAATCGAAATCTTGCAAGATAAAATATGATTGATAAGATAAATTTGAATGAATTCGGCCTTTTGAAGGAGCATCAAACATGAATTGGACCCGGCAACGCCTCTACGCCAATCTTGTCTTTCTGGGTGCGGGTTTTTTGTTTTTCCGCACGGTCAAGATGATGACCCAGGACGCTTTGGTATGGATGGTGCCATGGGTTGCAGCTTTACTTCTTGCGGAGTCCGTATTGGATGCGGCAATCATTGTAGGAGCGGTGCGATGGTGGAAAACACAGGCGGAAGAACATGCCAGCTTCCCTCTACGCATCACGGTTGCGGCAGTTTTCCTCCATGCAGGGCGCGTACTCATTTATGCATTGGGCCGCCTCGGGCCATGGATAGATTTCGATGTGAGGCCAGAATTCAGGGCGCTTTATTCTTCCCGGGGGAGCACGGGCTGGGTGTACTTTGCATCGATCATGTCAGTCCTGGGAATCCTCGGCGTAATCATTATCTGGAGAAACAGAAGACGCGGCAAAAAGAGCGGCTAGGAAGAGGTGTTGCTAGATTGCTCTTCAACTGGCGACTGCATCGACAGCCTTATCGATTTCCTCTACGGTATTGTATATATGAGGACAGAACCTGATCCCTCCGGGATCTCCACCAAACACAGCGCAGCCGATGTTGTGTTTGTGGTAGAGGATATCCAAAACTTTGTTCAGGTCTATACCCGGTATATGGAAAACGACAACTCCTCCACTAAGATTCTGATTTAAAGGCGTGCGAAATTTAATTTTCGGCATTCTTTCTTTGAGCCTTGTCTTTAAAGCTGCCGCCAGGGAGCGGATCCTCGCTTCTATCCGTTCCTTCCCGATCGTTTTGTGGAATGCTACGGCTGTTTCCATGGCGGCGATCCTCGAATCGTCTCTTTGACCGAGGGTCTCGAACTTTTGGGCCCCCTTTTCGATAACGCCCGGGTATCCCACTCCAACGATCGTCGGCCACAAGTCTGCAATCCTTTCTTTGCGCACATAGAGAATCCCCACCTCCTTGGGGCCTAAGAACCATTTGTGAGAGCTCCCCGTGTAGAAATCACAGCCGATCTCAGAAAGATCCACGACATGAGATCCGAATGTTTGAGCGCCGTCGATATGGGATAGGATTCCATTTTTTCGAGCCATAGCGCACATCTTTTCAGCCGGAAGGGCAATACCAGATATATTCGATACATGGGAGTAACACAAGAGCTTCGTTCGTTCTGTCATCGCATCGATGAACGGTTGCATGAGTTCTTCATCGCTATCGAAAATCTCGGGCGTCTTGACCCGTTTGACTTTGAATCCATATCGCTCGGCTCGAATATCCCAAGCGATGTTGGCCGTTGGATGATTCTCGTCCCATATGATCACCTCGTCGTTTGGTTTGAAGGTCAGGCCGTTTATAACCATGTTATTCCCTTCGCTTGTATTCCTGACGATGGCAATTTCTTCAGGACTCACTCCCAGGAAGTTAGCCAGAGCACTTCGGGCTTCTTCACGTAAATCTCCAAACTTTTTGCGGTTGTGGGAGGAAGGATCAGCATCCACATCACGAGTGAGTTCGAACACCCTCTGCTGAACAGAGTGAGGTGATGGGCAGAGGTTTGCCGCATTGAGCATGATCAGACCTTTCCTGATCGAAAAATTCTCTTTGACGAGCTTCCAGAAATCTTCCCCACCTCCATCACTTGCGGAAAGTTTGAATGCTTTTTCTTTCAAAGAAATCAAAGAGGCTTTGTTGTCGCCGAACACTGCAGAGGGAAAGACTGCAACGGCAGCTGCGCCCCCAAAAAGTCCTTTCATGAACTGCCGCCGAGGAAGACTTCGAACATCCTCCGGAAAATTCTTGATTTTCTGGCCACAGTTATTATTTTTGCTCATACAATTCCTCCCTTCGAGTCAACTTATTCTAGCACATCCGTTTATAACAATTTTATAATATTATTAATGCTTTTAATGTTAAATAATGCTTTTAAATAATGCTTTTAAATAATGCTTTGGCTGGCAGAACTACCTAAAATTAAAGAAAATAGCCTCAAAA
>JASFEP010000248.1:0-6799 GCA_050124775.1 Candidatus Aminicenantota bacterium | reverse complement strand
CTAGCGCTGTTATTGGGGAAAATTCTCTGTTTTTACCGAAGCATCTCCAAATCCGTGATAAATGACATTCCGAGTGACCCACTTGGTGATACGAAATCATGCTCAGTTTCCCCGTGAGGCAACTCCGCTCGGACGTGGGAGCTGTCCTCACATTTCCCTCCGGGGAATGTGTCTTGGCCGTGCTCTTCTCACGGCTTTCTGCACCACTCAACTGGTTCACTCAACACGCAGCGTGTTTGCTGGCCATCATGGTTTCGGCAATGCTTAGGGGATACAGCGGCGTTTTGCAATTTTCTCGGAAGTGACTGATAATATAGGCATCATGACTTTTGGCGTGAGCGCAAAAAAGGAAGAGGCTCTCCTCGAGAAAATGGAGCGCCTAGGCATCCGTGAGGAGGATATCATCGAGAAGTTTATCCGTTCCAGCGGTCACGGCGGACAGAAAGTCAATAAGACTTCGACCTGCGTGTATCTCAAACATTTGCCCACAGAGATCGAAGTTAAATGCCAGAAGGAAAGATACCAGAGCCTAAACAGGTATTATGCGCGGAAGATTCTGACCGATAAGATCGAAGCAGAAATATTGGGGAAAGAGAGCGAAGAACAGCAACGAATCGAAAAGATCCGCCGCCAGAAAAGGAAACGCTCCAAAAGGGCCAAGATGAAGATGCTGGAAGAGAAGAAAAAACAGGCACAAAAAAAGGCCGACCGTCGCTACCGTCCTTCTCCAGACGAGATGGAGGGCTAATCTAGCTGGGGTCGCCAGTCTCTCTGTTAAGTGGCAAGTTTGATCAGTGTATGAAGCAAGAGAGTTGCGCCTTTTTCCAGGTCGTCCCATTTGATCTTTTCTTGGGGGGAGTGGCTGATTCCATCCTCACAGGGGATGAAGATCATTCCCACCTCGGCGATCTTGGCCAATATTTGTGCATCATGTCCCGCGCCGCTCGGCAGGGTCATCGAGAGATAGTTCAGAGTGTCGCATTCCTGATTTATCATATCAACGATGCGTTCGGGGATCTTGACAGGATCCGTTCTGTCCACGACCTTCGATTGAAATTCCAATCCGCGGGCGGATGACGCATCTCTGGCGATGGAGAGGAGCGAGCGCTCCATGTCCTCGAGCGTCTCTTTGGATGTGCTTCTGAAGTCAAGAGAAAAATCAGCACGCCCGGGGACGATGCTGAAAGCTCCCGGATAAACAGCGACCTTTCCCACTGTCACCATGCTGCCATAATGGTTGGTCGCTACATAGTGTGTGGCCTTGAGTGCAAAATCAGAAAGTCCGAGAAATGCATCTTTACGGAGTTCGAAGGGTGTTGTTCCAGCATGGCTTGCATGTCCCAAAAAATAGCACAACCAGTAATTTTTTCCTGCGATGGTGTCCACGATACCGATGGTTTTTTCCTCGGTCTCCAGCACCGGCCCCTGTTCGATATGGAGCTCTAAGAAGGTATCCACCTCGGGTCTCTGCGTGTGTGCCTCCATTATGCTGTCTATCGTAAAGTCTGTGCCCTTGAGTATTTCGGTGAAGGGGGCACCGAATTGGGTTTGACCTTCCTCAAGAGTTTTACGGTCGAGGGCGCCGACAAAAGCCCGGCTGCCGAGGAAGTCTCCCACAAGATTTCCCTCCTCATCCGTGAAGGACGCCACCTCTAAAGGTTTTCTAAGGGGGACGTTCTCCTCTTTGATCCGGCGCAGACATTCCAGGGCCGCTAGCACGCCGGCGGCACCATCAAAAATGCCTCCGTTGATGACCGTATCGATGTGCGACCCCGCCATCACGGCTTTACCCGGGGCATCGATGCGTCCGAAAATGTTCCCAGCTCCATCCTGGCCATAGATGAGACCTGCACTCTGGATTCTTTCCTTGAGCCATTCCCTGGCGTCCATATCGGCTCTGCTGAAAGAGGGTCTGCTGACTCCTCCGTTTGGGTCGCGCCCTATCTCTCCCAATTCTTGGATGTCTTTTTTTAGCCTTTCGATATTGATGTTCATTGGCACATCGCTGCTGCTATTTGAGGAGTTCGACCATTTCCCTGACTGCCTTTTCAACGCCCACAATGGCCGAGCGAGCGATAATAGAAAAACCGATGCTGAATTCCTTAAACTCCGGGATCTTTGCTATGGGGCCTACATTTCGGTAATCGAGCCCGTGCCCCGCATGAACTTCCAGCCCCAGTTGGTGGGCGTGTTCTGCTGCATTTTTGACCTCTTGAAGAGCATCATCGCGCTCTTTTCCCGCTTTGAGCTCAGAATATTTGGCTGTGTTGATCTCGATAAGGTCCGCGCCTACATCCCTGCAGGCAGTGATCTGTCCGAGGTCCGGATCCACAAAAATGCTCACCTTTATTCCTGCCTTTTGCAGCTCTTCAATATGAGTCTTCAGGTGTTCCTGATCTCCGGAAACATTCAAGCCTCCCTCTGTTGTCAGCTCTTCATCCCGTTCTGGAACGAGTGAGACGACGTCGGGTTTGACCTCCAAGGCGATACGCTTCATCTCTTCTGTAGCAGCCATTTCGATGTTGAGTTTGGTCTTAATGGATTGTCGGAACAGGAAAAGGTCCCTTTCCTTGATGTGCCGTCTGTCTCCGCGAATATGACAGACGATCCCTTCTGCTCCTGCCAGTTCAGCCAAGAGAGCGGCCAGGATAGGTTCGGGCTCGTCGCTGCGTCGGGCCTCTCTTAATGTTGCAAAATGATCCACATTAACCGCAAGTCTCATGTGTCCCTCCATATTTTGCGTGAAAATACGCACATCCAACGCAAAATAAAAAAGTGAAACGTTAGGATTTATTTTATTATAAATCACCAAACTTTTCACGGATTTAGAATTTATCATATGGCCGTGAGTTCGATTTTAGGAATAAATTTGGCAGCGGGTTGTATGAATAATTCAGGAGAAGATGGATTATTCACGAGTCGAGCTTGCATCAAAGGTGAGGCAGTGGCTCATGAGGATGTAGTGAACTACCTCGAATGAGCACTAACGAAGGCTTTGGTGTGAGATCGGCTCGCCCGAAGGGGAAAAGACGCTGCTAATAAGAGATAAAATGGTTTTTATGGAATGAATTTGGCAGCGGATTTTATGAATAATTCAGGAGAGGTGTTTGGAGATGACGGTAGCCAGCTCATCGGCATACCCTTCGATCTGCTGCAGATCGGCTCCTTCGATCATGATGCGTGCAAGAGGCTCCGTTCCCGAATAGCGGACATTCAAGCGGCCTTGTCCTGCGAGAAGCCCCTCCACTGCTTTGATCGCGTCCGTTATCTCGGGATATCTTCGCATATCCGGTTTTTTTGATACCGGCACATTCTTGAGGATTTGAGGATATTCTACGAATCCCGAAATCATTCGGGACATGGTAGTATCTTTTGTCGCTAAAACCTCGAGCATCTTTAAGCTCGTAAGTATGCCGTCGCCCGTTGGACAGTCATCCAGAAAGATCGTATGGCCGGATTGTTCGCCCCCTAGATTGGCATTGCGTTTCATCATCTCTTCGAGCACATATTTATCGCCGACTTCGGTCCGGACAAGTTTTAATCCCATCTCTCCCAATGCATTTTCCAAGCCCATGTTACTCATGCTTGTCGCTACCACGGTATCTGTTTTCAGCCTGTCCCTTTCTTTCATGAACCGAGAGAGTACGAAGAGGGTATGATCACCGTTGAGAATCCGTCCGGTTTCATCGCTCCAAATGGCTCTATCTGCATCCCCGTCATATGCGATGCCGATATCGGCTCCTGTCTCCACCACTTTTTTGGCCAAATTTTGCGGATAGAGAGATCCACACTCTTTGTTGATGTTCGTTCCATCGGGCGATGCATGTATTGCGATCACATCGAAGCCCAGGTCCGAAAAGATCATGGGAGCGATGTAGGAACTGGCCCCATTGGAGCAGTCGAGTACGATCTTTATTTTACGGGGTAGACCGACACCTTCAAATCCGCTCTTGAGGAATTGAACATAATCATCGCCCAAAGCGTTATCTGTCGTAGGGATGATGTCTTGATTTTTTATGGAATAGTCCGACTCGATTATGGCCTGCTCCAGCACCTCTTCCCATTCATTCGTTATCTTTATCCCTTGGGAAGAGAAGATCTTGATACCGTTATCTTGATAGGGATTGTGGGATGCGGATATCACGATCCCCGCAGAGAAATCTCCTTGTTTTGTCAGAAAAGATATCGCGGATGTGGGGATTAGGCCAGCGGATAGGGCTTCTCCCCTTGCATCTTTAACACCCTGGAAAAGGGCCCGCTCGATCCACTGGCCCGATTCCCGTGTGTCGCGTCCGATAATCACATGCGGGGCCAGTTTTTCTGCCTTTAAAAGCTCGATAAGAGCGTGACCGAGGGTGTAGATCGAATTGTAATCAAGGGGGTATTCGCCGGCGGTTGCTCGAATTCCATCTGTGCCGAAAAGTTTGTCCATGGAGATTTGGCTTCCTTTCCTTCGAAAAGAATTATTATACAGATATGCCCGTAGGATTCAAGAGGAAGTCTGATTCTTGCTGTCTGTGCGTGTATCCGTTTTTTTCTCTGTTTCTGACGTCTCCTCTTCCTTGACCACAGGCTGTATGAGGAGTTTTACGAGAGCCTTGGCTTCAGCTCCTACGAGCTTCAGGTCAGGATTGGGCAGGATCAGTTCAACTTCGAGTTCTGTGGACTGGGTCAGGGAAGAAATGTCAACGGGAGTCGTAAGAACTTTTGCGGAGTCCGGCACCTTGCTCTCCGGTCCTCTTATCAGAACTTCCGCTGGGATCACTTCGACAAGTTTCAGAAGCAGGCCTTCCTGGAGATCTCCTATGATGTTTACTTCGATGGGCATAACGATCTCTTTTGCCCGTTCGAGCTCTATATTGACCTGCATGGGATAGATCTCTTTAATCTCCGCACCCGCAGGAATACTGACCATATTCCTGTTCAGAGGATACTGTTTTTGGTCGATGCTGGCTTTGGAAAGATCCAGCACTGCGTGAACATTGGCCGCAGATATCTGGGGGATCAGACGGTTTGACGCTCTGATTGTTACGTTGAGACTTGGCTGAATTTTTTCCACCAGCTCCATGTTAGGAGGAATGTTGTAAAGCTCCAGGGGAACTGTGACAGTTTTTTCTGTGTACATCTTTTCCTCTGGGATAAGGGTTAGCCACAGGAGGAGCGCCATGATGAAAGAGAACAGTTTGAGACCCCAATTCCTCAAGAACAAGTTTCTTAAAAGTTTAATAATCATTATCTGTAATATTTGATCAAATCTTCTTTGAGCTGGTCTTTGCTCAGGCCTCGTTTCAATTTTCCTTTGATGGCTAAGGATACGGTCCCCACTTCTTCGGACACTACGATGACGGCAGCATCCGTTTCTTGAGAGAGTCCGAGGGCTGCAAGGTGTCTCGTCCGCGTCTGAAACTCTTCGCCCAGGTTGTGAACGGCTGGCAGGGGAAGGAGCGCACCTGCAGCCAGGATCTTATTTCCCCTGATGATGACCGCCCCATCGTGCAGAGGAGAATGAGGAAAAAAGATGCTGACCAGCAGGTCTTTGGAGAGCATGGCATTGACCTCTGTCCCCCGATCGGCATAACTTTTCAACGAGATCTCTTTCTCAATGGCTATCAGAGCGCCGATTCTTTTTGCAGAGAGGTAGTCTACTGCCAGGAAGAGATCTTCCAGCCGGTCTTCGAAGACTTTTATGGAAGAGGCTCTTCGCAAAGATTGAGACCCGATGGTTGTCAGGAATCGCCGGATCTCTCCCTGGAAAAGGACAATGATCGCTATGATGGAGTAATTGATGAAATTTTGAATCAACCAGTGGGAAGCCGTCAATCGGCCCCATCGTGTGACGAAGAAGAGAAGGCCGACAATGGCGATCCCGATGGCCATCTGATACGCCTTTGTATCTTTGATCAAGCGAAAGAAGGAATAGAGGATGACCGTTATGAGAAGGATGTCCAGGAAGTCGCCGAGCGTGAAGCGTTGGAGAGCGGTGATGATATTAGTTAACATGGCGACTTTTAAACTCCCCCTCGTCTCCGAACAATCCGGCTGTCCACCGGTCGTCCAAAATGGTCTCGGCGACAAGGATTGCTCTTTTGACCGGAGCGACCTCGTGCACGCGCAATATATGGGCCCCTTGGATCACACTTAAAATCGCAGAAGCGAGAGTTCCTTCCTCCCTTTCTCTAGGAGGCAGATCCAGAATCTTTCCGATAAAGGACTTCCGGGATATGCCCACAAGGATTGGTTGATCGAGTGTGGCGAAGTCGTTGAGGTTTCGGATCAAGGTCAGGTTGTCCTCGAACCTCTTCCCAAATCCGATTCCCGGGTCGATGATGATTTTTTCTCTATCTATGCCGTTTTGGACAGAGGATGCTATCGTCTCTTGGAGAAAAGTTTTGATCTCCGAAACGACATCTTCATAGCTGGGATCGTGCTGCATGGTTTTAGGATTGCCCTTCATATGCATAAGGACAACCGGAGCACCCGCTTCCGCTGCAATGGATATCATCTTCGGATCGTTCCTGAGAGCGGATATGTCGTTAATGATATCGGCACCTTCAGCGATAGCGTGCTGTGCGACTTCTGATTTTGATGTGTCCACAGAAATCAAACTTTTTGTGTGCTTTCTCAATCCCGATATAACGGGGAGTACTCGCCGGAGCTCCTCCTCCGTGGGAATGGGGTCTGAGCCCGGGCGCGTGCTCTCGCCACCCACATCAATGATATCGGCGCCATCGGATATCATCCTCAGCCCGTGTTCGACCGCCTTGTCCTTTTTGAGATAGAAACCCCCATCCGAGAAGGA
>JASFEP010000247.1:0-6805 GCA_050124775.1 Candidatus Aminicenantota bacterium | reverse complement strand
TTGCAGGACACTCGACACATCAGTCGTATCGTGATAAATCCCGGGGACCCCAATATCGTCTACGTTGCCGCTATGGGACATCTGTGGGGTCCAAATGAAGAGCGCGGCGTATACAAAACCGCCGATGGAGGAAAAAGCTGGACCCGTGTTCTTTATGTGGATGAAAACACGGGATTCGCCGACCTGGTCATGGATCCATCAGACAGTCTTACTCTCTATGCCGCTGCTTATGAATACCGCCGCTTGCCTTACCTCTTCACGAGCGGAGGGGCGGGAAGTGGCATCCACAAAACGTCCGATGGAGGAAAAACCTGGACCAAGCTGGAAAAGGACCTTCCGGAAGGGATTATGGGGAGGATCGGTTTGGCGGTCTCTAGAAGCAGTCCGAATGTCATTTATGCCCTTATCGAACATAAAGAGGCGGGAATCTGGCGCTCTGAAGATCGGGGGGAGACATGGACACGAACGGCCGATACGGAAACCTTCAATCTGGTGAATAATCGGCCCTTCTACTACAGTCAGATTCGGGTGGACCCGACCGATGATAAGGTCATCTATGTGTTTTCGACTGGAGGGTATGTGTCCCGCAACATGGGCGGAAAATTCCGACCTGTATCCGGGGGGACACACTCGGACCACCATGCCCTTTGGATCGATCCCTCAAATCCGCTTCACCTCATCGACGGGAATGATGGTGGCATCGACATTACTTATGACGGCGGAAAAAATTGGCAGCCCATAAGGCATATGGCCTTGGCAGAAGTGTACCAGATAGGATTCGATATGCGGGATCCGTACTTCGTTTATTGCGGACTTCAGGATAACGGTCTCTGGGGCGGGCCCAGCCGAACTCTCGAAAGCAGTGGGATCTTCAACGAGGACTGGTATGTAGTCGGCGGCGGAGATGGGTTCCACTCCCAGGTCGATCCCACAGACCATACGACGATCTACGGCAATTCCCAGGTCAATGGATTGTACAGACACGATCTTAGAATCGGACGGGGAAAACGTATCAAACCTCTCGGGCCATTCGATGAACCGCCCTATAGGTATAACTGGAATTCCCCGATTCTCATATCACCCCATGATCCGAAAACTGTGTACACTGGAGGCAATTTCCTGTTCAAAACAACCGACAACGGGCACTCCTGGACGGCCATCAGCCCCGACCTTACAACCGACGATCCTGAGAAACAAAAGGATTCGGGAGGACCCATTTCCAAGGAAAATACAGGAGCCGAGAGTCACTGTACGATCGTTACGATCGCAGAATCGCCCGTCAAACCAGGCGTATTATGGTGTGGGACGGATGATGGGAATGTGCAGATCACTTTGGATGGTGGGGTGTCGTGGTCGAATGTCGTAAAAAATATCCCCGGACTGCCGCCGCACACATGGTGCTCGCGCATCGAGGCCTCTCATTTCGATGCGGGAACCGCCTACGCAGCTTTTGACGGGCATCGGACAGATGATTATGCGACTTACCTCTACAAAACCACAGACTACGGGAGATCTTGGACGTCCATCACATCGAATTTACCCTTTGGATGGGTTCATGTCGTTAGAGAAGATATCAAGAATAAAAACCTGCTATTTGTCGGTACGGAGTTCGCTATATATGCCACTCTGGATGGAGGAAAGAGCTGGTTTTCTCTAAAGAATGACCTGCCGACAGTCGCTGTGCGGGACATTGCCATACACCCGAGAAGAAATGATTTGATCATCGGAACGCATGGACGAGGTGTGTGGATCCTGGATGATATCTCTCCTCTCCAGGAGATGACGGAGGAGGTGCTTCGGGCTGAAAACCATATGTTTGCGATAAGACCTGAAACTCAATTCTATCACAGGAATTCACGTGAATCTTTTGGAAAACCTGAATTCAGAGGGCAGAATCCATCTTATGGGGTGTCTATCTCTGTCTATTTCAAAGAAAAACCTGAGGAGAAACCAAAGCTCTTCATCAAAGACGGAGAGGGAGAAAAGATCTACGAGATCAGTATGCGCAAAGAAAAAGGCCTTCAGCGGAAAGTATGGAACATGAGGGCCATTCCCAAAACCAAAGGAGGTAAAGAGATCAAAGCCGGCGCCAGCGGATCTGCGGGGTATTTGAATGCAGTGCCCGGTGATTACAGAGCCGAATTGGTCGTTGGCGATCAGGTCATCACGAAACAAGCGACAGTTTTTCCGGATCCCAGAGTTGATGTGGATGAAAATACCTGGCATGTCCAGAAAGAACTTTTTGTCGAAGCGCTGATCCTCTCGAAAAAAATGGGTTTGACAGTAACTGCAGCTAAGAACCTCAGGCGGCAACTGGACAAGATCCAAAAAGAGCTCGACAAAAAAGAGAGTATAAATGCAGACGTTCAGAACGCTATCGAAGGTTTTGAGAAAAAATTCGGCATACTGGAGGAAGAGGTCGTTCCCAAAGGTATAGGTCTGAGAAACTCGAGAGAGGAAACCCTGAGGGGAGGATCTATCCCACGGCGCATATCCTCTCTTGTCGCGAATCTGGGGGGCTTTCCTTTTCCGCCGACTTCGATGGATAGGCTTCAACTCAAAGAATTGGAAAAGCTGATGGACAATTATATGATGCGAATGAACAGCATCATCGAAGAGGATGTTCCCGTACTCAATGTGACTCTCGAGGCCAACGGCTTAGAACCTGTCAAGACGCCCAAAAAAGTCGTGCTGGAGCTCTAAATAGCTTTATCGAAGAAAGGCAGCATGATTTTGATATGGAGGATATGAACGAGTTTTATCGGATGGACCGGGTGGTCAGGTCTTTTGTTCTGTAAAAGTTTATCCGGAAAGAGACAGACTTCCTGGGGATCATCATGCAAGATTCATTGAGCGTGACTCCGATAACCTCTGCGGGTAACATACGGAAGACATAGCGCTGTCCCTCGATGTCCCAGGATTTATACCCTGGCGAGAATCTTTTGCTGGGCCAGAGTCCCATCTCCCTGGATTTTTCGCTGAGAAGCCTGTCTGTCTGCCTGGCCACCTGTTCCACGGCTTCAGAGCCCATGGCATCAAGGATCAGGCCCTTGATCAATTCGTAGTTCTTCATGAAAGCGGCACTCTGAATCTCTATTTGCGGACCGATCGTACAGATACAGAGAGCGACTTTTTCAGCGTTCGTAAAGATCGGGTGTCTGTTTATCTCGGCGGAATCGAGGATCCTGTAGATGGCCTTCGGATCTAGAAGCGAATTAGCTCTCTCCTTCGCCTCCTCTATGGAGGCGATGACCGAAGGGCTTATGTGTTCCGATGAGATTCTATAGCCCATACGTACACAGATCTTCTGTATCGAGAGAGCTATCGAAAAGGAATCGAGTTTTTGGATCTGCTTGTCCACGGGCATCCTGCGGATCGACTTTACTCCAGGTTATAAAAACTTCAATATTCAATAAATTCCTTACTCTGAGTAAAGTTATGAAGATCTTTATCGGGGAGTATTCTCAGGCTACGGCCTTTGCTTTCGTCCCTGCGTATCTTTGCTCCTATGTTTTGTGGTCAGGCATAATCTCTGTTGCCTTTGATCTCTGCTCCTCTCAAATACGAAAATCTCTCGTCTATTCTCTCTATTATATACATGACTTTGTGGATGTACATATATTTTCTCCACAAACATCGCTAAAACCTTGAAGAATAGCTTTCCGTGTGTCCCGATTGGTGGTTCGCAAACACGCTCAGTAAGGCTTAGATATACAGATTTTTTCGTTCCAATTTTGACTTAATATCTTGTTTTGATTAAGCTTGAACCAATCCCAAAGAATAAACGCTTAAATTCATGCATTAGGAGGAACACAATGACTCGAAAGACTTTTTTGCGAAGGGATTTTATCAAAACAATATTGGCAGGCATTCCCTCCGTCACTCTGGATTGGGCTTCCTTTCCAAGGGGTAAAACCACACATTCAGACGGGCCTGAGTTCGATGCGATCATCATTGGATCCGGTTTGGGCGGATTGAGCTGTGCGGCGGCCTTTGCCCGGCAGGGTTTCAAGGCTCTCGTTATCGAACAGCACCACACACCGGGAGGTTATTCCACGACATTCAAACGGCCTGGAGGATTTGTTTTCGACGTCTCCCTCCATTCCACAACCGTTGGGGAAAGGGATGGGATCCACAACCTGATCCCTGGATTTCCCGAGATCGAAGATGTGGAATTCGTCCCCCATCACGACCTCTATCGGGTGATCTACCCCGAACACGACATCCGCGTACCCATGAAGGATCTTCCAGCGTATATCGAGACATTGTGCGGCCATTTTCCCGAAGAAAAAAAGGGGATCGCAGAGCTTTTTAAAGATATGCAGGGACTGTTGGAAGATATCAACAAAATCTCTACCGCACAGGGGCAGGTAGATATGTCCAACTTTCCCAAAGAGTATCCTTACCTGTTCAAGTCTTTCAACAAGACATGGGGAGATATGCTCGATCTCAGGATCAAAAATCCCAAACTCAAAACCATCATCTCATCCCTCTGGGGCTACTATGGTCTTCCACCCTCCAAGTTGTCTAGCTTCTACTATGCTCTTCCCACGATCGGGTATCTGCAAGAAGGCGGTTACTACCCGAAGGGAAAATCCCAAAAGATCAGCGATGCATTTGTGGCGTTTATCGAAGAACGAGGCGGCAAAGTCCTCCTGCGGACGCGTGTGGAAGAAGTACTCCTAAAAGATCAGGCGGCTCATGGCGTAAGGACCGATGATGGAACAACATACACGGCGAAAGTTGTTGTATCCAATGCCAATGCCTACGATACCTTCCACAAAATGATACGCGAGCAAGAGTCTTTGAAGCAACTGTATGCCCGCATGGAAAAATTCAGCGTCAGCCTTTCTTCCTTCCTCATTTTTCTGGGATTGAATAAAGATTTGATCGGCGAACTCGGTATCGAAGATACCGAGATCTTTTACAACAGAAGATATGATATCGAAGCGGATTACAAGGCGTGTCTCACAGCGGATTTTACCGACCCCGGTTTCGGCGTGACTCTCTATGACAATCTCTATGAAGGGTATTCTCCCCCAGGAAAGAATACGATCGGGATCATCGTCCTTCAGGGTTATGACCATTGGGAGAAGTTTGCCGGGGATTACTGGAGCGGGAACAAGGACGAATATCGCAAGGAAAAGGAGCGCATGGCGGATATTTTGATCGAAAAAGCGGAAGAGACGCTGCTCCCAGGCTTGAGCGATGCCATCGCAGTCAAGGAGATTGGAACACCTCTCACGAACATCAGGTACACAAGCAACACCAAGGGGGCTATCTACGGATGGGACCAAACAGTGGATAACTCTGGCAACAGAAGATTTCCGAACAGAACGCCCATCAAGAATCTCTTTTTAGCCGGTGCTTGGACCAGCCCTGGCCATGGTTATGGAGGAGTGATCTACTCGGGCTTGCAGTGTTTCGCGGAGATCATGAAGGATTGGTGAAGCATCCCCCACGTACACACTGGCGTTTCGGGAGTTCCATCCGGTGATTTCGAAAACAAGCTCGGTTTCCGAAGTGAGGAAACTTCGCCTGGACATGGGTGATTCGTTCATATCTCCCTAAGGGATATGTCCCATGCCTGCAAGGCCTTTGTTGCAGTTTTCTCCGCTACGCGATTAGAATTCACAATAACGCATTATTCTTAATCCCATCGCGCTCATGGGGATGCTTATAATGTTGGTGAAATCATAGCATTTTTCTTCAGATTGTGGGATAATCCGCTCGATTCGGGATGTAAATAGGCGGTAGGAGAACAATATGGTCGAGACCATCTGTCAACTTTTTATCGAAAAGACCGAGTCCTATCAAAAAGACGATCTGATGCTGTATAAATCAGAGGGGCGTTATGCCTCCGTCTCCACTGAGGAATTCGGCCAAAAAGTCAGGCATTTTGCCCTGGGGCTTAAAACCTTGGGATTCAACGCCGGCAATAAGCTGATCATCCTTTCCGAAAACAGACCGGAATGGGTCATGACTGACATAGCGACGCTGTGCCTCGGTGGGGTCACCGTTCCCATATACACGACTCTCTCTCCCGAACAAATCAAATACATCGTCAACGATTCCGATTCGAAGATTTTAGTCTGCTCGAATGAGGAGTTGTGGGAAAAAGTGCGGGTGATCAAGAACGAATTATCTTTGGTCTCTCAATTCATTACTTTTCTGAGTGATCCGCCTGAAGGCGTCAAAAGCTTTGATGAAGTCGTTGAATTGGGAAGAGGAACAGCATCTGAGGACCTGAATTCTTTCGAAAGAATAGCGCTTTCTGTCAAACCTTTTGATCTTGCATCCATCATCTACACCTCTGGAACGACCGGTGAACCCAAGGGAGTGATGCTGACGCACGATAATTTCATCAGCAATGTGTTATCTGTTTCATCGATCATACCCCTATCCCATAAGGATACGACCTTGTCGTTTTTGCCTCTTTCGCACAGCTACGAGCGGACAGTGACATTTGCTTTACTCTACCATGGCTGTACCATAGGTTACGTAGAGAGTATGGAGACTATAGCGGAGAATATGCTCGAGGTCAGGCCTACCGTTGTTCCCACCGTTCCCCGCATGTTAGAAAAAATATATGCCAGAGTTATGGACAATGTCCTATCCAGCTCGGATGTGAAGAGGAAAATTTTCTTCTGGGCTCTCAAAACCGGAAAGACTTATGCTTCAAAGTCCCTGGAGAACAAGCCCATTTCAGGAATTCTCCGGTTTAAAAGGAGCCTCGCTCACAAGCTTGTTTTTTCCAAGATCGTCGAAAAGACCGGAGGCAGAATCAGATTTTTCGTATCGGCAG